>JACCUO010000033.1 GCA_013811765.1 Thermoleophilaceae bacterium
GTCCAGCGGGGCGTCGATGGCGTGAACGCGCAGGTCGGTCCCGCGGAGCAGATCAAGAAGTTCGCGATCCTCCCGCAGGATTTCACGCAAGAGACCGGGGAGCTCACCCCCACGCTCAAGGTGAAGCGCAACGTCGTGAACGAGAGGCACGCGGGCGCGATCGAAGCGCTGTACTCGCGGTAGAGGGCGGAGCCCGGACCCCGCCTCATGGGCCCTACGACTGGTCTGACTGCCTCAACAGGGCGCCCGTGGTCTGCTCGAGGATCCGCCTCCAGGCGGCGGTCTTCTCGCGCTCCTCGGAGAATTTGCGGACCACCTTGCGCACCCGCGTCGCGGAGATCTCTATTCCGTGCTTGGCGCAGACACCCTTCAGCTGGTCGTAGTCCTTGGCGAGCTTGAGCGTGACGGACTCAAAGCCGTGCTTTGCGATCTCCACCCGCTTGGTGAAGTTCATGATGTTGGTCTCGAACATCAGCTCGTCGTTGGGATCGGGCTCGATCAAGACGATGTCCACGCCCGGGTATTTCTCCTGCCAGTGCTGCACCGCCTCATGCAGCCGCTGGTGGGCCAGCAGCTTGAAGGCCTGATAGCCGATCTGCGGGAAGCCCATGTCGGCGACGCGGCGCACTCGGCTGCCGAGCACGGTCGGGATCACCTGCTCGAAGTCGTTGACGTAGGGCACGAGCGGGTTCACCACGATCACGAACCGGGCGCCGCGCTCGACGGCGATGTCCACGTTAGTCGTCGAGCGTATCCCGCCGTCGACCAGCTGCCTGCCCTTGATCTCAATCGGCTTGTAGAGCATCGGCAGCGCAGTCGAGGCCGCCACCGCGCGGGCGATCGGCACGTCCTCCCAGTCCTCGCCGCCGAGCACGATCCGCTCGCACGTGTCCAGATCGGTGGCCGCGAGGTACAGCTCCTTGCCCAGCAGGCGGAAGTCGTTCGTTCGGTCCGGGTCGGCCAGGACCCGCTCGAGATAGTCCTGAATCGCGCGGCCGTCGTACAGGCCCGAGGGCAGGCCCTGCGCGAGTTGTACGGCCAGGTCGATGATCGAGAGCTGACCGACCTGGGTGACGAGGCTCCGCGCGACGCCTAGCATCCGCAATGGCAGCAGGGCGGCGCTCTGCGCGAACTCCAGGTAGTTGGGGCGCATCAGCGAGCCGCGACCGACGTTCCGGAACGGCGTAGGCACCTGCTGATTGACCACCCGCATCATCTCCTCGGGCGTGACGCCGTTGGCCGCGAGCGCCCCGACGAAGGCGCCCGCGCTAGTGCCCACGTACACGTCGAACTCGTTTACGGTGCGGTTCACCGCCAGGAGGTCGAGCGCCCGCAGAGCGCCGATCTCGTAGACCCCGCCGGTGAATCCACCGCCGCCGAGCACGAGCGCCGTCCTCGAACGCCGTGGACGTCGTCGCCGGGGCTTGCCGACTGTCTTGCGCTCGCCTGCCGGCGGCTTCTGGAGCTTGACCACCTCGCCCATGCCCGCCCATTATCGGGCATGGGGTCCTGGCGGTGCGCCACTCTCATGCCTCGGGTGGGCTCACTCTCACCTCGGGGTGCGCTCCTCTCACCTCGCTACGGTGTTCCACTGCGAGATGTCGCCCCGCCACACCGCACTCCTCGCCACCCTTGCCCTCACGGCACTCGGTTCGGGCGTCCCCTCGGCCGCCGCCGCCCCGTCCGGCAGCGTCCAGAACGAGGAACTCGTCCTGCGGGGCAAGCTCGCCCGAGAAATGCGACCGGCGGGCTCGAGCTCAGGCGCCTATGTGGCAAACGTGGATCGTGGGCGCGCAGTGTTTCAGTGGCGGCACAAACGGGCGAGAATCCTGGCCTCCAACACCAAGCTCTTCACCACCTCGGCCGCGCTTGCCCGCTTCGGTCCCGCCGCGCGTCTGAACACCGGGGTGCGAGGGGACGGCGAGCTTGACCTCGACGGGACCTATCGCGGGAACCTATACCTCGTCGGAGGCGGGGATCCGACTTTTGGAAGCCGCCGCTTCGGCCTGCGGGCGTACGGCGGCGGGGCCTCCGCGGTGGAGGATCTGGCCGTCAAGTTGAAGGAGCTCGGCATCCTGCGGGTCACCGGCCGAGTGGTCGGTGACGAGTCACGCTTCGACACCCTCCGCGGAGGCCCCGACTCGGGATATCGCACCTCGATCTATGTCGGGCCGCTCTCGGGACTGGCCTATAACCGCGGGCTCGCCTCGGAATCGGGGCGCGGCTTCCAGCTCAGCCCGCCTACGTTCGCCGCTGCCCGCCTTGACTCCGCTCTCGCGCACCGCGGCGTGTCCGTGGAGGGGGCGGCGCGCGCTGGACGCGCCCCGCGCGATAGCCGGCTGCTGACCTTCGTGAGCTCACCCACCATCGCCCGACTGGCCGCGCTGACCAACAAGCCCTCCGACAACTTCTTCGCCGAGACGCTTCTGAAGGATCTGGAGATGCAGGCGACCGGCAAGGGCACCACGGCCGGTGGAGCACGGATCGCCGCCGCGTTCGCGAGCCGGCTTGGCAGTGCCGCCCGCCTCATGGACGGCTCAGGCCTATCCCGCGGCAACCGCGCGTCTCCGCTCGCGGTGGCGAAGCTGCTGATCGCGCTGCGAGACCGCGAGGACGAGTTCCCGGCGTTCTTCGGGTCCCTCTCCATCGCCGGCCGCGATGGCACGCTGAGGCCGCGCATGCGCCGCGGCCCCGCGCGCAGCCGTTGCCGCGGAAAGACCGGGACGCTCTCGGGCGTTTCTGCCGTCTCCGGCTACTGCAAGGCGCGGTCGGGCGAGACCTACGTGTTCTCGATCCTCATGAATGGCGTGAACCCATTCGGCGCCCGCAGGCTCCAGGACCGCATGCTCCAGGCGATCGCCGGCGTGAGGGGCGACTGAAGCTACGCCCCATCAGCGTCAACCGTCGAGCAACCCCAGCAGACCGCTCTCATCGAGCACCTCGGTGCCCAGCTTCTCCGCCTTCACCAGCTTTGAGCCGGGGTCCTCGCCCGCCACGACGTAGTCCGTGTTGCTCGACACCGACCCGGTCACCCTGCCCCCTGCCGCCTCGATCCGCTCGGCCGCCTCCTCCCGGGTGAGACCTGGCAGCGCGCCGGTCAGCACGAACGTCTTGCCGGTGAGCGGGCCCTCGCCCGCGTCATCGGCGGGTCCCTCCTCCTCCAGCGAGAGCCCGTGGCCGCGCAGGCGGTCGATCAGCGCGCGGGTCGCGTCTTCGGAGAGCGTCTCAGCGATGGTCTGAGCAAGTACCGGCCCGATTCCCGGCGTTTCCTCGATCTCCTCGGGGGAGGCGGTCAGCAGTGCGTCCATCGTTCGAAACTGTCTCGTCAGAGCCCGCGCGTTCACAAACCCGATGCCGGGAATACCGAGGCCGTAGAGCACTCGATGAAACGGTTGGGCCTTCGACCGCCCGATCGCGTCGAGCAGGTTGCGCGCCGAGACCTCACCGAAGCCCTCGAGTGAAAGGAGCTTTTCGGCATCGAGCTCGTAGATGCCGGCGGTGCTTCCGATCAGGCCATCGGAGAGAAACCGCTCGGCCTGCTTCTCTCCGAGTCCTTCGATATCCATCGCCCCCCGGCTCACGAAGTGCTTGACCGCCTGGAAGATCTGGCCGGGACAGGACGCGCGGTTCGGGCAGATCGTCCACACGCCCCCTTCCGGCTTCACCGTCGGGGTGCCGCAGGCGGGGCACTGCGGCGGGGGCTCGGGAACCGGGCCACGGCTCCTGTTTCGCTGGGCCTTGGAGGTAGGTGAGACCACCTGTGGGATCACGTCTCCGGCGCGCATCACGATCACCTCATCGCCCTCGCGCACGTCCTTGCGCTTCAGGTCCTCTTCGTTATGGAGGGTGGCGAGCTTGACCGTCACGCCCGAGACCTGCACGGGTTCCAGCTGGGCAAAGGGCACCATGTGTCCCGTTCGTCCCACGTTCCACGCCACCCGCGTAAGGGTGGTCGTGGCAGTCATCGGCGCAAACTTCCAGGCGATGGCCCCGCGCGGCTCACGGCCAACCACGCCCAGCCGGCGCTGGAGGTCCAGATCATCCACCTTCACCACCACGCCATCGATCTCGAAGTCGAGCGATTCCCGGCGGGCCTCCCAGGCTCGGCAGGCACCCACCACCTGGTCGAGGCTCTCGTGGCGCTCGACATCCGGGTTCACCTTGAACCCGTGGGCGCGCAGCCATTCGAGCGACTCGAGATGGCTCCCGAAATCGAGTCCGTCGAGGGCCCCGATCGAGTAACACCACACCGACAGCGGGCGGGCGGCGGCGAGCTGGGGGTCGAGCTGCCGGATCGAGCCCGCGGCCGAGTTGCGCGGATTGGCGAAGGTGGGCTCGCCGGCTGCAGCGCGCTCCTCGTTCAGCTTCGCGAACGCGGCGCGTGGCAGGTAGGCCTCGCCGCGCACCTCCAGCAGCCGCGGGGCGCCATCCACGCGCAGCGGGATCGCCTTGATCGTGCGGAGGTTCTGGGTCACGTCCTCGCCTGTCTCGCCGTCGCCACGGGTGGCACCCCTCGTGAGCACGCCGTCCTCATACAGCAGAGAGATGGCGAGCCCGTCGACCTTCGGCTCGGTCACGAACCGGATCTCGGCGTCCGGCACGCCGTCCTTGTTCAGCAGGCGCTCGGAACGCACCAGCCAGGCTCGCAACTCCTCCTCGTTGCGCGCGTTCGCGAGCGAGAGCATCGGCTGCAGGTGGCGCGCCGGCTCGAAGCGGGCCAGCGGCGTGGCGCCCACCCGCTGGGTGGGCGAATCCGGGGTCTGCAGATCGGGATGCCGGGCCTCCAGGTCACGCAGATCGCCCAACAGCGAGTCGTACTCGGCGTCGGAGATCTCCGGGTCGTCGAGCACGTAGTAGCGGTGGTTGTGGTGCTCGAGCCGGCGCCGCAGCTCGCGGGCGCGGGCGGCGGGGTCGTTCTGCCCGCCGGAGCCCCGTGCGGCGGAGCCGGGCGAGGAGGTCAAGCCTCGCGGGCCGCAGGCGCCAGCAGCCGGTCGAGATCGAACCCGGCCAGCTCCTTGACCCCCGCCGCATCGGTGAGATCGAAGTGCAGCGGAGTCACTGCCACGCAACCCTCGGCGAGCGCCGCGAAGTCCGTGCCGGCCTCATGGTGGTAGCCCGGGTCCTCCCCGTAGATGCGATACCGGCGCCTGCCGCCCTCCTCCTCCGCCAACTCCAGGCGATCGCGGTAGATCCGCTTGCCGAGCCGGCAGGCCCGTGCGCCGGCGATCTCTCCGGCGGGGCAGTTCACGTTCAGGAGGGTGCTCTCGGGCATCGGCACCTCCTCCAACTCCTCGACCACCCTCGCCACGAAGCTCGCCGCCTCCTCGAAGTCCTCGGCCTTCCAGGAGCGCCCAGCGCGGAAGTCCATCTGCCCCCGGTCTGCCTGCTGAGAGACGGCGATGGCAGGGATCCCCAGCACGATCCCTTCAAAGGCAGCCGCAACAGTTCCCGAGTAGGTGATGTCATCGCCCAGATTCGAGCCGTGGTTGATCCCGGAGACGATTAGCTCGGGCTCGAACTCGATCAACCCGAGCGCCGCAAAGCGCACGCAGTCCACCGGTGTTCCGTCCGTGGCGTACCCCAGCGCCCCGTCACCCATGTCCACCTCCTCCACCCAGAGGGGCTTACGTGTGGTGATGCTGCGAGCCGTCGCACTCTGGTTGGCATCAGGTGCGATCACCGCAAGCTCGACACCCGGCACCTCGAGCAGAGCGCGGCGCATCGTGCGCAGCCCGACCGCCTGAATGCCGTCGTCGTTGGTCAGAAGGATCTTCATGAACAGCTACGAGGATAGTCGGGGTCGGACAGCCAAACCGGACGCGGGCGAGCCGCAAATGCCCAAGGGGTATCGACCCTCCCGCGAGCGGTGCTCGCTGTCGCCGCGCACGGGAGGGTCAATACTCCACCGACTCCAGATAGAGCCCCCACCCCGCGACGGTGTCGCCCGCTTCGCTCCTGGGCCTTCCCTCCAGCAGGGCGGCGAAGGTGTCGACGTCCATCCGACCCGCGGCGACTGCCAGCATGGTGCCCACGAGCGTGCGCACCATCCGGCGCATGAAGCTGTCGGCCTCGATCCAGAAGGCCACCGCCTCGCGTCCCTCCTCCACCCACTGCGCGCGGGTAACACGGCGCTCGAAGCGCGAGTGGTTGCTCTGGGTGGGCGTAAATGCCGTGAAGTCGTGCTGGCCTGCCACGAGCGCCGCGCACGTATCCAGCGCCGCGCGGTCGATCGGGTACTTCCAGTGAAGTGCGCGCCTGTACTCGAACACGCTGGGCACGGCGCCGTTGGTCACCCGGTAGCGATAGGTCCGCGCCAGTGCGTCTTTGCGGGCATCGAATCCCTCCGGGGCAGGCCGGCTGGCCAGAGCGCGAACGTCCCGCGGCAGAACGCCGTTGAGAGCCGACCTCCACGCGTGGGTCCCCTGATGGCTGGCCACCTGGCCGCGGGCGTGCACGCCCGCGTCGGTACGCCCCGCCACCTTGAGGTCCACGTCCCGGGCCAGCAGCAGCGCGAGCGCCTCCTCCACCGTGGCCTGCACGGTGCGCTTGCCAGGCTGACGCGCCCAACCGGCAAAGCCGGTGCCGTCGTACTCGAGCAGCAGGCGTGCGGCCAGGGGACTACCCGCGCCTGCGCGCGACGATCAGAACGTAGGGGGCCTCCATCGCGATCGGCCCGTCACCGCCCGCCCACCCTCGGGCCAGCTCCACGAGCTCCTCGCGAAGCCGCGCGTACTCGTCTGCCGGCATGTTGGCCTTGGCCGAGGCCTGCATCGGCGCGTGGCACTCCATGTCCGCCACGAACGCCTCGGGCGAGCTTGCCGTCCAGGGCAGCGTCCGACGCTCCAGCTCGATCGAGTTCGCCAGGCCGTCGAAACGCTCGCGGACCACCTCCTCCTTCGACCACTCCTCCAGTCTCGGGAGGTCGGCGGGTGGCGCGCTGTAGGAGCGGGTGAGGAGGAACATCTCATATGTGGGGCCCTCCGGCATCCAAACGGCCATGCCGACCGTATTACCCGGGCGCACGACCCGGAACATCTCCTCGGCCACCACGCGTGGCCGAGGAGCGATCATCGCCCCGAAGACCGATCCCACGCAGTCGAATCGCGCATTCTCAAAGGGCAGATCTTCCGCATCGGCCTCGACCCATTCGATCTCGTGCCCCTCTGTCTCCGTGCGCGCCCGGCCCTGCTCCACCATCCGCGGCGCGATGTCCGAGGCCACCACACTGGCACCCTCATCCGCACACGCGACCGCGAAGTTCCCGTCGCCGGCGGCCACATCGAGCACTTCCTGCCCGGCCGACACGGCGCATGCGTCGCACAGGGCGTGGGCGGCCGGGCGGAGAATCTCGGACAGGCCGGAGTACTCGCCCATGCCCCAACCAGAACGGGCCTGCTCCTTGATCGTGTCCAGGTCCATCTACCGCGAACCTACCAAGCCGGTCGCGCTCCACCGCCGCGGGCGCCCTAAACCAGCTCGAGAAAGACCATCTCCGTCGAGTCCGACTTCCGCGGACCCAGCTTGAGGATGCGCGTGTAGCCGCCGGGTCGCTCGGCGTATCGCGGGGCGATCTCCTCGAACAGCTTGTAGACGATCGACTTGTCCTGGCCCAGGCGGGCCATGGCCAGCCGGCGGGAGTGCTGGTCGCCGCGCTTGGCGAGAGTTATCAGCCGCTCGAGCTCGGGCTTGACCGCCTTGGCCTTTGCCTGGGTCGTCTGAATGCGCTCGTGGTCGATGACCTCACGCGAGAGGTTCATCATCAGCGACTTGCGGTGCGCCGGGTCACGGCTGAGCTTGCCCTTTTTCTTTCCGTGGCGCATGACTGTCGAATTCTAGCCCGGAAGGCCTCTATGCCATCCGCAGCGACAGCCCGCGTGCCTCGAGGGTCTCCATGACCTCCTCGATCGACTTGCGGCCGAAGTTGGGGATCGCGTTCAGCTCGGACTCGCTTTTCTGGACGAGGTCCCCCACCGTCTGCACGCCCGCCCGCTTGAGGCAGTTGTATGAACGCACGCCCAGCTCGAGCTCCTCGATCAGGATGTCGTCCATTCCGTCAGCCCCGGCGATCGAGTTGCCGCCGCCCACAACACCAAGGTCTCCACCGCCGCCCATGGCCGCCGCGGCGCCGACCAGGCTGGCCCCGGCCTCACGCAAGGCCTCTACGCGCTCCGGCTCACTGAAGATCGCGAGGTACTTGATCAAGATCTCGGCCGCCTCCCGCAGTGCCGCGTGCGGGTCCACGGAGCCGTCGGTCTCGATGTCCAGGGTGAGCTTGTCGTAGTCGGTGCGTTGACCCACACGCGCCGACTCCACCTGATAGGCCACGCGCTTGACCGGAGAGAAGATCGAGTCGATCGGGATCACCCCGATCGGCTGGTCAGGCGTCTTGTTGTCCTCCGCCGGTGAGTAACCGCGGCCGTGGCCAACCGTGAGATAGATCTCGAGCTTCGTCTTCTTCTCCAGAGTCGCGATGTGCGCCTCCGGATTGAGGATCTCGACTCCCGAGGGAAGGTCGATGTCCCCCGCGGAGACCTCGCCGGGGCCGGTCACCACGAGCGGCGCCTCGATCTCGGCGGCGTCGGAGTGCATCCGGCAGACGATCTCCTTGAGGTTGAGGACGATGTCGGTCACATCCTCCTTGACCCCCGGGATCGTCGAGAACTCGTGGGCGACGCCCTCGATCCGCACGCTCGTGACCGCGCCTCCTGCGAGCGAGCTGAGGAGGACCCGCCGAAGCGAGTTGCCAAAGGTGTAGCCGAAGCCGCGGTCGAGCGGCTCGATCGTGAACGTGCCGCGATTGTCCTTCACGCTCTCGGCGGAGATCTGGGGTGTCTGGAACTCGATCATTGGTGGTGGTAGTCCTTCGCGTTGGTGCGCGCGCGCTCGCTCCCCGCGGCGCGCGCGTCTGGGACGGCTACTTGGAGTAAAGCTCGACGATCAGCTGCTCTTGCACCGGAGCGGCGATCTCGTCGCGCTCGGGGGCCCGGAGCACTTTGGCGGTGAGCCCGTCGTGGTCCGCCTGCAGCCA
>JACCUO010000046.1 GCA_013811765.1 Thermoleophilaceae bacterium
AGGCGACGAACTCGCCGTTCATCCAGATGAGGTCCGCGGTGCTCACGTGGCGCCCCCTTTCAGAGGTTGGCGAGGACGGCCCTCGTGGCGTCCTCCGTGGTGGCCTCGCCGCCGAGGTCCGAGGTCCTAAGTCCCTCCTCGAGTGCGCGGTCCACCGCCGATTCTACGCCAGCCGCGGCATCCCCATCGCCGAGTCCGTGGCGCAGCATCAACGCCACGGAGCCGAACATGGCAAGTGGGTTGGCCTTTCCGGTGCCGGCGATGTCGGGGGCGGAGCCGTGCACCGGCTCGAAGAGCCCGGGCCCATCGCCGCCGATGGAGGCACTCGGCAGCATTCCGAGGGAGCCGGTGAGCATCGCCGCCTCGTCGCTGAGGATGTCACCGAACAGGTTCTCGGTCACGATCACATCGAAGCCCGTGGGCCTCGACACGAGCTGCATCGCGGCGTTGTCGACCAGCAGATGTTCGAGCGGCACCCCGGGGAACTCCTCGGCGTGCACGCGTGTCACCGTCTCGCGCCATAGCCGCGAGGTCTCGAGCACGTTGGCCTTGTCCACGCTCGTGACCTTCGTGCGCGCGGAGCGAAACGCCACCCGCGCTATCCGCTCCACCTCGCCGACGCTGTAGGCGCAGTCGTCGTGGGCCGTGTCCCCGTCGCGGCCGGACTCGCCGAAGTAGATGCCGCCGGTGAGCTCGCGCACGACCAGCAGGTCGGTCCCCTCGATCCGGTCGCGCTTCAGCGGGCTCGCGTCGAGCAGCGCCGGCGAGGGTCGCACCGGCCGCAGGTTGGCAAACAGGCCGAGGTCCTTGCGCAGACCGAGCAGGCCCTGCTCCGGCCGCGGCGCGGCGGGATCGGCGGCCACGGCGGCATCCCACTTCGGCCCGCCCACCGCCGCCAGCAGCACCGCATCGGACGCCCGGCAGGCAGCGAGCACTTCTTCGGTCAGCGCGGTGCCGTGAGCATCGATCGAGGCGCCGCCGATCATGTGCTCGTCGTAGTGGAAGTCCCCGACGGCGGCGAGCAGCTCGCGCGCGGCCGCCATGATCTCCGGGCCGATCCCGTCGCCGGGGAGGGTGATGATGGTCGCTGTGATGGTGGGCAATCTATTCGACCAGGTCGGGCGCACGTGGCCGTCGCGCGTCGATGTTCAGGCGCACGTAGTCGAGCTCGAGCGGCTGTGGACAGCGCTGCGCGACCGCCCGAACGAACCCGTCTCGAAGACCGTCGGGCAACCGCTCCAGGTGGTGTCCGAGGCAGACCGTGCGCAGGTAGTCCTCCGTGAGCTCGGGGACCGTCGGGCTCGGCTCGAGCCAGGTCTCCACCTCCTCGAACCCTGCACGCTCGAGCCTTGCCGTGGTCTCGGCGGGAGCCGCGAAGTTCCAGGGCCCGGCCCAGCCGGCCAGATGCGGGGCGAACGGGCCCTCATCGGCCACCTCCCTCACGACCGCGTGGAAGCGCTCGACGTTGCCCTGTCCCCCGCACTGCGCCACGAGCCGGCCGCCGGGCAGCAGGGCGCCGTGAAGGCGCGCGAAGAGCCGCTCGTGGTCGGGCACCCAGTGAAAGACGGCGTTGGAGAAGATGGCCTCGACCGGTTCCCCCAGCTCGAGCTCCGCCAGGTCTGCCTGGAGGACCGTGGCGCGGTCGGCGGGCAACGCATCCCGCGCGAGCTCGACCATCGAGGGCGCGCCGTCGACGGCCACCACCCGCCCGCGAGGCAGCCGCTCGAGGAGCATGCGGGTCACGCGTCCGGAGCCGCACCCCGCGTCGAGGACCGTCTCGTCCCCGCGCAGCGCAAGGCGATCAAGCAACGCACCGGCCCATTCGACCTGGGGCGCCGAGACCCGGTCGTAGGTGGCGGCGTCCCAGTCGCGGGGGAAAGTCGCCTCCGTCACCCGCCCGGAGCCACGGAGCCGCCCGTGGTCACGGGGCCTTCCCGCTCCCGCTCGCGCTCGTAGGCCTCGATCGCATCCGCCGACTGGAGGGTCACGCCGATGTCATCGAGGCCGTTCAGGAGCCGCCGCTTGATCTCCTGGTCGATGTCGAAGTGGGCGCTCGAGCCGCCGTAGGCCACGGTCTGCGCCTCGAGATCGATGCGGGCCCGGCCCGAGGCCATGACGCCACGCACCTCGTCCTCGGAGAGCACCACCGGCAGCAGCCCGATCTTGGTGCAGTTCGAGAAGAAGATGTCCGCGAAGCTCGGCGCGACGATCGCCCTGAAGCCGTAGTCCTCGAGCGCCCACGGCGCGTGCTCGCGCGAGGACCCGCAGCCGAAGTTGCGCCCGGCCGCCAGGATCGGCGCGACCGGCAGGTGCCAGCCCGGTTCCTTGGCCCAGTCGTGAAAGAGAAACTCGCCGAAGCCCGTCCGCTCGACCCGCTTGAGGAACTGCTTGGGGATGATCTGGTCGGTGTCCACGTCGGCGCGCTCCAACACCGACACGCTGCCCTCTATGACCGTCACGGGTTCCATTGGGATTACCCCCGCGGGGCGTCCGGCCCCGCGTCCTGTCCGTCTTCCTCGACATCACGTCTCGATTGAACGGGCGCGCTTCTCGCGCCCTCCCACTCCCTGATGTCCACGAAGCGGCCCTCGACCGCGGCTGCGGCGGCCATCCTGGGGCTGACGAGGTGGGTGCGCCCGCCGCGGCCCTGGCGCCCCTCGAAGTTGCGGTTGGAGGTGGACGCACAGCGCTCTCCCGGAGCAAGGGTGTCGGGGTTCATCCCCAGGCACATCGAACATCCCGCCGAGCGCCAGTCAAAGCCGGCCTCGCGAAACACCCGATCGAGCCCCTCACGCTCGGCCTGCGCCGCGACCTGCTGGGAGCCCGGTACGACCATCGCGCCCACCGTGGCTGCCACGCGCCTGCCCTTGACCACCTCGGCTG
>JACCUO010000048.1 GCA_013811765.1 Thermoleophilaceae bacterium
CTTATGGTCACCTCTACGCGGGACCTCCTGGACGAGCTGTTCGGGCCCGGCCTTGACGCTCGGGGTGCCGGGCGCGGTGATGACGCTGGACTCGGGGCCGGCCCGGGGCCACGCTCGACCCGCTTGAGCAGGGCGCCCTGGACGCCCTCGAAGCGGGTTTGGGGATCGATGGGGTGTGCGCCCACGCGGGGCTGCCGGCAAGGGAGGCCCGCGCCCTGCTGGCGCGGCTGGAGTCCTCAGGTCATCTGCGCCGCGACGGGCTGGGGGGGTACCGCCGAACCGCGGCGATCCGGTGAACGCGCCACGAGGCCGGGCGATACGCTCGGCAGCATGTGGCCATGCTGCCCACCACTGTCGCCGTCAAATTGACCCCCCCTCGCCTCCTGTCGATCGCCGGCTCGGACTCCGGTGGCGGCGCCGGGATCCAGGCCGACCTCAAGGCTTTCGCGCGCTGCGGGGCACACGGCATGACGGCAATCACGGCCGTCACCGTCCAGAACACGGTCGCCGTGAGCGCCGTCCATCCGCTGCCCCCCGACGCGATCGTCGCCCAAGTCCGTGCCGTGGCAGAGGACATCGGTGTCGACGCCGTGAAGATCGGCATGCTCGGCACCGTCGAGACGATCACGGCGGTCGAGCGGGCGCTCGATCTCCTTCCGGAGGCCCCGGTGGTGCTGGATCCCGTGATGGTGGCCGAAAGCGGCGCGATCCTTCTCGAGGACGATGCGCGCGAAGCCCTGCGGGAGCGCCTTCTCCCGCGCGCCACCGTGGTCACCCCGAACCTTCCGGAGGCGCGCGTGCTCGCGGCCGCTTCCGAGGACCTCGACGGCGATGTCCTCGTTCTTGCCGTCCACGCACTCGGCGCGGGCGCTGTCGTGATCACCGGCGGTCACCGCGAGGAGGCCATCGACCTGTTCTTCGACGGCCGCGGGGAGCCGGTTCCGATCGCTGGCGAGCGTCACCCCGACGGAGCGGCGCACGGGTCTGGCTGCACCCACTCCTCCGCGCTTGCGGCCCACCTTGCGCTCGGGCACGAGCCCCTCGAGGCAGCGCGGCGGGCGAAGGCGATCGCCGCCGAGGCTGTGGGCAACGGCCTGCGGTCTCTGGGAGCGGGGTCCGGGCCGGTGGACGTCCTCGGGCTCGACCGGATGGAGGTCCGACGCGCCAGGTGACCCGCGCCCTGCCGGGAGGCGCGGGCGCTCTGGCATAATCGCCCGGGCATAGGTCGTCCGACTGGGAGTCTCGAGATCAAGTTCCTGCGCATGAAGCCCGGCTATGGTGAGATCCTTCTTACGGAGGGGGATCCCCAGCTGCGCGAGGATCAGGAGCGTCTGGTGGAGGAGTTCACTCGCCAGCTCGACTCCGGGATGTGGGCCGCCGTGCCCACCGAGCATCCGGGCAGTGGCCGCCGCGAGGCAACGATGGTGCTCGACTACGCCGAGATCCCGCCCGATGCCGAGCGAGTGATCTTCTTCCCCCGCGCGGCGGGCGGTTAGTGGTCCCGGCGCGGCGATGCTGCTCGCGCTGTTAGTCCTCGCGCTGGTCACGACGGTGCTCGCCGGGCCTGTGCTCGCTCGCGCCGCCAGGAGCTGGACGCTCCGCCGCACGGCTGCCCGTCGCGGTTCCCCTCTTCCGCCCGATCTGACCTACGATCCCGGCCGCGAGCGGCGCGCCGAGCACCGCGCCCGTCAGCTTCTCCGCTCGTGCGTGAACGACGAGGAGTGGGCGATGTACCGCGACCTGGGTTTTGTCCGCGTGGCCGGGCGTCACCTTGGGGATGGCCACCGCCCCTCGGAAGCGCGGCTTCCTCCGTACGCCTACCTCGTCTATCCGCACAAGCCGATCGTGGCCTACGTGCCCCAGACGGGTCAGCTGCTCAGCGAATACTGCGTGGAGTTCCCCGACGTGAGCGGTGACGGGCGCTCGCGCCTACCGGCTTCTGACGACGTCCTCGCCAAGTGGATGGCGCTCACCTCGGACGAGGCCCGGGTGATCGGGCAGGCCAACATGCACCTCGTAGGACGCCAGCTCGACCCTCAGCGTGTGCGGCGTGACCTGTGGCGTCTGTCGGAATGGGAGCGCCGTCGTGGCGACCCGCGCTCCGCTCAGACCCGCAGCGCATGAGCACCCTGGGCCTCGACCTGAGAAGCCGCAGCCGGGTCCAGCTCGACGGGCCCGATCGCGCCCCGACCCGCGCCTATCTGAAGGGCATCGGCTACGACGACGAGGCGCTCCAGCGCCCGATCGTCGGGATCGCGAACACGTGGACGGAGGTGATGCCGTGCAACTTCCATCTGCGCCGTCTGGCCGAGCGGGTCAAGGACGGCGTCCGGGCCGCCGGCGGGACGCCGATGGAGTTCAACACGATCGCGGTGTCCGACGGCATCACGATGGGCACTGAGGGGATGAAGACCTCGCTGGTGAGCCGCGAGGTGATCGCCGACTCGATCGAGCTCGTGGCGCGCGGCCACCTCTTCGACGCCGTCATCGCCATCTCGGGCTGCGACAAGACGATCCCAGGCTGCGTGATGGCGCTGGCGCGGCTGGACCTACCGAGCCTCATGCTCTACGGCGGCTCGATCGCGCCGGGGCGCTTCCGCGGCGAGGACGTGACGATCCAGGAGGTCTTCGAGGCCGTCGGCGCCCACGCCTCCGGCAAGATGTCGGACGAGGACCTGGCCGAGCTCGAGTCGGTGGCCTCGCCGGGAGCGGGGGCGTGCGGCGGCCAGTTCACCGCCAACACCATGGCGATGGCCTTCGAGCTGCTCGGAATCTCGCCGACGGGAAGCTCGATGGTCCCGGCCGAGGAGGGCAAGAAGGGCCAGGTTGCCGAGGACTGCGGCCGCCTCGTGCTCGACATCCTCGAGCGGGACCTTCGACCGAGCGCCGTGATCACGGGCGCCTCGCTCGAGAACGCGATCGCCGGGGTGGCGATGACGGGTGGCTCCACGAACGCCGTCCTGCACCTGCTCGCCGTGGCCAGCGAGGCTGGAGTCGAGCTGTCGATCGACGACTTCGACCGCATCGCATGGAAGACGCCCCTGCTCGCCGACCTGAAGCCATTCGGCCGCTACGTGGCGCCTGATCTGTGGCGCGCCGGCGGGGTGCCGCTCGTGGCGGCTCGGCTCGCCGAGGCGGGGTTGCTGGACGGCGATGCCGTCACCGTGACCGGCCGCTCGATCGGCGAGGAGGCCTCCGCCGTGGAGGAGCCCGAGGACCAGCCGGTCATCCGCCCACTGTCCGATCCGCTGGCCCCCAACGGGGGCTTTGCGATCCTGCGCGGCAACCTGGCGCCGGAGGGCTGCGTGGTGAAGCTCGCCGGACACGGGCGCCGTCAGCAGCGCGGCCGGGCGCGCGTGTTCGAATCCGAGGAGGACGCCTTCGAGGCAGTCAAGGCCGGCTCCGTGGAGGCCGGCGACGTGGTGGTCATCCGCAACGAGGGGCCCGCCGGCGGGCCCGGGATGCGCGAGATGCTGGCGGTCACGGCAGCGTTGCACGGGGAGGGCCTCGGGGACTCGGTGGCGCTGCTCACCGACGGGCGCTTCTCCGGGGCCACCCACGGGTTCATGGCCGGCCACGTGGCCCCAGAGGCGATCCGCGGCGGTCCGATTGCCGCTGTGCGTGACGGGGACACGGTCGTGTTCGACGTCGGGCGCCGAGAGCTCAACGTGGAGCTCTCCGACGACGAGATCTCCCTACGGGTCGCTGCCTACGAGCCGCCTCCGCCTCCCTACACCACGGGCGTGCTTGGGAAGTACGCCCGCCACGTGGGCTCGGCGGCCCGTGGCGCGCTCACGAGCTGAGCTTCAGACGGCTCCGTCTCGCGCCCGGTCCCGGGAGCCGTTCGACGCGGCGTCCGGCTCGCCTCCGACCTCGCCATCCTCGGGCTCGTAGGAGAGAAAGTCGTGCAGCAGTCCGTTGAAGGTGGACGGACGCTCGAACATCGGCACGTGCCCGGTGTCCTTGATGATGATCTTGCGGGCGCCGTCGATCATCGAGACGAAGGCGTCGGCGTCCTTGACCGGGATGATCATGTCCTTCTCGCCCCACACGACGAGCGTCGGGCAGTGGATCTGGGGGATCCGGTCCCGGAAGTCGTAATCGATGGTCGCGCGCAGCCCGGCCTCGAAGCCGGGCTTGTTTGCTCCCTTCATCAGCGCCTCGTACATCGCGTCGGGCCTGATGCCGC
>JACCUO010000081.1 GCA_013811765.1 Thermoleophilaceae bacterium
TCGCCTGCGAGCCGCGCTGCGGCAACGGCCGCCTGCCCGTAGGCGATTGCGCCGTCGCCCGGGGGAAGGCGCTCGGGCACCAGCGGCCGCAGGCCGGCGGACCTGAGCGCCGGGAGCGTGCGCTCGAGCAGCAAACGGTTCTGGAAGACACCGCCGGAGAGCACCACGGTGTCGAGGCCCCGCTCGTGGGCCAGCCGCGAGCAGGCTTCCACGGTCGCTGCCGCGACGGCATTGTGGAAGCGCGCCGCCACAAGGGATATGGGCACCCCGGCGGAGCTGTCCGCCACCACGGCGGCGACGGTCGGCCGCGGGTCCAGCCCGATCCCGTCCTCGGCGTCCACGACCGGGAGCGGATACGCGGACCTCTCCTCGTGGTCGCTCACCGACTCCAGTTCGATGGCGGCCTGGCCCTCGTAGGTTACCTCGGCGCGCTGACCGCACAGCGCCGCGACGGCGTCGAAGAGCCGCCCCATGCTGGTCGTAAGCGGCGAGGCCAGGCCACCGCGGGCAAGCCCTACCACCGCGTCCCATCGCCGCGGATCGACCCGATCCCGCAGTGCCGCGGGCGGCTCGTGCCCACACCCGGCCGCGAGCCGCCAGGCGCATGCCATCCGCCACGGCTCGCGGATGGCGGCTTCCCCGCCCGGCATCGGCACAGGCAGCAGGTGCCCGGCGCGGGTGAAACCTGCGAGACCCCCGACGAGCAGCTCGCCGCCCCATACCGTCCCGTCCGGGCCATAGCCGGTCCCGTCGTAGATCGCCCCCACGGCCGGGCCCTCCTCGCCGTGCTCGGCCAGACAGGCCGCCAGGTGGGCGTGGTGGTGCTGCACTCCGACGAGCTCCACGCCTTCGCGCTCGCGAGCGTACGCGCTCGACAGGTACTGCGGATGAAGGTCGTGCGCCACCACCTGCGGCTCGACCGCAAACAGCCGCTCGAGGTGGGCGATGCCCTCCTCGAAGGAGAGCAGCGTCTCGTAGTTCTTGAGGTCGCCGATGTGGTGGCTCACCCATGCGCGGTCGCCCTTGGCCAGGCAGAAGGTGCTCTTGAGCTCGGCGCCACAGGCCAGCAGCGGCCGCGCCGAGGGGATGGGCAGCGGGAGGCTCGCGGGCACGAAGCCGCGGGAGCGGCGGAAGACCAGCGGCTGCGCGCGCAGCGTGCCCAGAGAGCGAACCACCGAGTCGTCGGTCCGCGTCTGGATCGGGCGGTCGTGCATGAGATAGAGGTCCGCGATACCGCGCAGTCGCCGGAGGGCATCGTCGTCGCCGTAGGCGATCGGCTCGTCAGAGACGTTGCCGCTCGTCATCACGAGCGTCGTGCCCGCATCCGCGAGCAGCAGGTGGTGAAGCGGCGTGTAGGGAAGCATCACGCCCAGGTCGGGCGTTCCGGGGGCGACCGAATCGGCTACGGCCGCTACCCATCGCCGCCGGGCGATCAGAATCGGTCGCTCGCGGCCCAGCAAAAGGGCCTCCTCGGCGGAGGTCAGCTCCACGAGCGACCGAGCCGTCCCGAGGTCGGGGGCCATCAGCGCAAACGGCTTGTCCTCGCGGTGCTTGCGCGAGCGCAGCGCTGCCACCGCCTCCTCGTGCTCGGCAAGGCAAGCCAGGTGAAAGCCGCCGAGGCCCTTGATGGCCACCACGAGCCCCGCCCCCCAGGAGTCCGCAACCGCGGCCAGCGGATCCTCCGCATCCAGTCGGACCCCTTCGGCGTCAAGGAGGTCCAGCGAGGGGCCGCAGTCGGCGCAGGCATTCGGCTGCGCGTGAAAGCGGCGGTCGTCCGGGTCCTCGTACTCCGACCGGCACCGCTCGCACATCGCAAAGCCCGCCATCGTGGTCAGCGGCCGGTCGTAGGGCACCCCGCGCACGATCGTGAAGCGCGGACCGCAGTCGGTGCAGTTGGTGAACGGATAGCGATGGCGGCGATTGGCCGGGTCGAACAGCTCCCGCAGGCAGGCATCGCAGGTGGCCACGTCCGGCGAGACGATCGCCAGCGGCTCGCCTCCCCTACTGCTGGCGGCGATGCTGAAGCCCCGCTCGCCGGTGGGCGCCATGTCCTCCGCCTGGACGTGCTCGACGGAGGCGAGCGGGGGCGCCTCAGCCGGCAGGCGCTCGAGGAAGCTCGCCACCGCAGGGACAGAGCCCTCCACCTCGAGCAGCACGCCGCGGTCGTCGTTCATCACATACCCGGCCAGCTCGAGCTCGCCGGCCAGCCGGTAGATGTAGGGGCGAAACCCCACACCCTGGACCGTCCCGGTCACACGGGCCTGGATCCGTCGCCGTCCCGCTGCCTCCTCGCCGCCGGCCAAGCGCCCGGCCTACTCGCGCGGGCGGCTGCGAGTCTCCGAGAGCACCAAGCCGTAGAGCAGATGATCGACGGCCAGCGATAGCCGGTCGACCGGGCGCGGTTTCTTTGCCTGCGACAGGCCGAGCACCGGCGCGATGCCCAGCTCGAAGCCCACCCAGATCCCCAGGCCGAACACGGGTCCCGACCATGCCTGCATCCGCACCCGCTCGGGGAGCATCGCGAACGCGGCTCCGCCGGCCGCGCCGTAGCCCCAGTGGCAAAGCTCCTGCCCCGCCCTGCGGAACCTCTTGGGCATGACCCGGAAGAGGCCCTTCGACTTCTGGCGCAGGATCGCGCGGGGTGGCGGCTCATCCACGAGCCCGGTGCTCACCGTGAAGGAGCGCATCCCGGTCATCGCCATCGCAGCGATCACGCCCCGCAGCGCGCCGTGTGCGGCCTCTCCCCCGCGCTCTTTGATCCCGGAACCCGACTCCGAGGATTCGGACTCCGCGCTCGAGCCTCCGCGAAACTCAGGCCTCGCGCCTGCTCCAACCGTGCTCATCGATTCACCTCCATCAGCTCGCGGAGGGCGTGCCAGGCGCTCGCCTGCGCCTCCTGGATGCGCGGTATGTGCTCCGAGCGCGTGATCACCACGTGGTCGGCGAGCCGGTCGGCAGCCACGGTGCCCCCGTCGTAGCCGACCATCGCCACGGTTGCCAGCGAGCGCTTACGCGCCTCCGCGAGCGCCGCGATCACGTTCTTCGAGGTGCCGCTGGTCGACAGCGTCAGCAGGACGTCCCCCTCCCTGCCGTGGGCAATCACCTGGCGCGAGAAGATCGCCTCCGTGCCGATGTCGTTAAGGATCGCCGTGATGATCGAGGTGTCCTCTGTGAGGTCGAGCGCCGGGCGCGCGGGCCAGCCGTGGGGCGGGCAGCGCATGTCGGCGGCGGCGTCCATCGCATCCGTGGCCGAGCCGCCGTTTCCGAGCACGAGCAGCCGCCCTCCGCCGTCGAGTGCGTCACGCAGCGTGTGCGCCGCCGCCGCCAGCTCCTCGCGACCGTCCAGCAGCGTCCGGGCCCTCAGCTCGCCGATCTCCTCGGCCTTAAGCAGCACGGAGGCCTTCACGTCCGCCAGCACCGCGTCCAGGTCGTCCTCCTGCTCGCCTAGGAACGGGTAGAGGAAGCTCGATGCGCCGGTGTCGTGGACGGTGCGCGCGTCGCGACCCTCGAGCAGCCCCCTGTGGTCGAAGAAGATGTGCACGAGCTCCCAGAGCAGGTGGTATGCCGTCTCCGCCAGCTCCTGGCGCACGAACGGATCTTCGGCGGGGGGCTCGAACACCCACTCGGCCGGGCCCGGCTCGAACGCCAGCGTGAGGCAGCCACGCTCGCGCGCGAGGCCGAGCGCCTGCGCAACCTCGCCGCCACCGCGCGCGGGGTCAGGCGTGAGAAACGGGGCGTCGTCGCCGAACCCGATCACGATGTCCCCGGGCTCGGCCAGCAGCTCGACCTGCCTGATCAGCGACCCGCCCTCCCCGGCGAGGCCGATGGCCGGCAGCGCCCGCTTTCCAACGATCACGGGGTGGACGAACTCCACCGCCACGTGGCGCGCGTCGGAGCGCGCCTGCGGCGAAGCGCCGAGAGCCAGCAGCCGGCCACCGCGGGCAAAGCGCTCGGCCATCAGGTGACAGAGCTTTGCGAGCCGGTCGGCCTCGGCGGCGAAGAAGGAGGCGTTCGCCTCCGTGCGCAGCGCCACCAGCTCGTCGATCCGCTTGTCGGGCACGGCGGTGCGAACCGCCTCGGTCCTCATGCTCAGCAGATCCGCGGCAGCGGGTCCCCGACCAGCAGGTCGAGCACGCGGCGCCCGCCGAAAGCCGTCTCCAACAAAACCATTCCCGGGGGCTCGGTCTTGACCTCGCCGATCTCGGCGGCCTGCTCACAGCCGGGGATCGAGCGGAGGGTCTTCAGCGCCTTTTCGGCCGCCTCGGGAGCCACGAACGCCACGAGCTTCCCCTCGTTGGCCACGTACATGGCATCGAGTCCGAGGATGTCGGACGCACCTTGGACGCCTTCGCTGATCGGCACGTCGGCCTCCCTGATCTCCATCGCAACGGTCGAGGCGCGCGCGAGCTCGTTCAGGGCGGAGGCCACACCGCCCCGGGTCGCGTCGCGCATGCAGCGCAGGTCGGGTCCGACCTCTTCCAGCAGCGCATCAGCCACCGGCCAGAGCGAGCATGTGTCGGACTCGATTCCCGCGTCGAGGTCGAACTCGCCACGGGCCAGCATGATCGCGGTCCCGTGCTCTCCGACGGTGCCGGACACGAGAATCCGGTCGCCGGGGCGCAAGGCCGCGGTCGACAGCTCGGCGCGCGGGTCGCGCAGTCCCACCCCGGCCGTGCACATGTACATGTAATCGGCGAGGCCGCGCTCGACCACCTTCGTGTCGCCACTGATGATGTCCACCTCCGCCGCGCGGGCGGCCGCCGCGACGGCGTCGACCTCCTGGCGCAGGATCGCGGTGTCGAGCCCCTCCTCGAGTATCAGCGACAGCGTCAGCGCGAGCGGTTTGGCCCCGGAGACGGCAAGGTCGTTGACCGTGCCGTTAACCGCCAGGTCGCCGATCGAGCCGCCCGGGAACCGCAGCGGGCTGACGACGAAGCTGTCGGTGGTCATCGCAAGCCGCGCACCACCCGCCTCGAAGGCGCCGGAGTCGCCGAGTGCCGCCAGCCTGTCGTTGATGAACGCGGGTAGGAGCAGCC
Source organism: Thermoleophilaceae bacterium (assembly GCA_013811765.1). GTDB lineage: Bacteria > Actinomycetota > Thermoleophilia > Solirubrobacterales > Thermoleophilaceae > JAAYBF01. The sequence goes on from JACCUO010000081.1 coordinate 5,037, forward strand.
CCTCGATCAAGCTCTGGGTGGCCTTGCCCCCCGCCCCGTGAGACATCGTGATCTGGGCGTCTTTGAACTTCCCCGGCTTTGAGCGCGTCTTCTCGATGATTCCGAGAATGCGCTCCTCGCGGTCGGGCGCACTGCTCTTTCCGGAGTTCCCGGAACTCGCGCCGGGCGTCCCCCCGTTGGCGCCGGGATCGGCCCCGCTCGCGCCGGAGTCGCCCTCGCTCACACCAGCTCGCGCTCGCGCGCGAAGCGGCCGTAGTTGTAGTAGGCCGCGCACGCCCCCTCGGGGGAGACCATGCACGTGCCGATCGGGCGCTCGGGGGTACACGCGGTACCGAAGACCTTGCACTCCCAGGGCTTGATGACGCCCTTCAGGACCTCGCCGCACTGGCAGGCCTTCGGGTCTGCCACCCGCACGCCCGGCACGGTGAAGCGGATCTCGGCGTCCAGGTCGGCGTAGGCGTCCGAGATCCGCAGCGCGCTCTGGGAGATGAACCCGAGACCGCGCCACTCGAAGTGGGGACGCAGCTCGAAGACCTCGGAGAGCGCCTTGAGCGCCGCCGGGTTGCCGTCGTAGTGCACCACGCGCTTGTACTGGTTCTCCACCTCGCAGCGGCCCTCGTCGAGCTGCTGCAGGATCATCCGGATCGCCTGGAGCACGTCCAAAGGCTCAAAGCCGGCCACGACGATCGGCTTGCCGTAGTCGGCGGGGATGAACTCGAACGGCCGCGCACCGACGACCGTCGACACGTGGCCCGGCCCGATGAACCCGTCGAGCCGCATGTCGGGCGAGTCGAGCAGCGCGCGCAGCGGCGGCACGATCGTCACGTGGCTGCACATGCACGAGAAGTTGGTCACCCCCTCGGCCTTCGCGCGCTTGAGCGTCAGCGCGGTGGACGGCGCGGTCGTCTCGAAGCCGATCGCGAAGAAGACGACCTCGTTGTCGGGATTCTGCTTGGCGATCCGCAGCGCGTCGAGGGGCGAGTAGACCATCCGGATGTCGGCGCCCTCCGCCTTGGCCTCGAGCAGCGAGCCGTCCGAGCCGGGGATGCGCAGCATGTCGCCGAAGCAGGTGAAGATCACACCCGGCTCGTGGGCGAGCGCGATGCCGTCATCGACGCGGCCCATCGGGATCACGCAGACGGGACACCCCGGACCGTGCACCAGCTCCACGTTCTCGGGCAGCAGGTCGTCGATCCCGAACTTGTAGATCGAGTGGGTGTGGCCGCCGCAGACCTCCATCAGCTTGTAATGGCGGCCGGGCTCGACCAGCGAGAGGATCTCGGCGGAAAGCGCGCGGCCCAGCTCGGGATCACGATATTCGTCGACGTATTTCACGCGGCTTCCTCCTGGAGTCGGGCAATGGCGGTACCGGCGTGGACGAGCAGGCGGTCACCGGTGGACACGGGAAGCACGAGGGCTGTCTCGACGGTCTGCCGGGCGCCCTCGACGTTCTCGCAGAGCGC
>JACCUO010000083.1 GCA_013811765.1 Thermoleophilaceae bacterium
GGGCACCTACTCCAAGCTGGTCTCCATCGAGATGAGCGAGGCGGTCGGCTGCAGTACTTCGACACCTACTTCGAGCGCTGCTCGGAGCTGCTCGAGCCCGACGGGCTGATGCTGCTGCAGGCGATCACGATCGACGACCGTGCCTACGAGGTCGAGAAGGCCTCGAAGAGCTTCATCAACACCCAGATCTTCCCGGGTGGCTGCCTCCCCTCGCTCGAGGTCATCCACCGCTGCGTGGCCCGGCGGACCGACCTTCGGACCGTGGCCATCGATGACATCACCGAGCACTATGGGGAGACGCTTAGTCGCTGGCGGGACGCGTTCGCGGACAACGCCGTGCGCGCCGGCGAGCTCGGCTATGACCTGCGCTTCCGGCGCATGTGGGAGCTCTACCTCGCCTACGTGGAGGCCGGCTTCCGTGAGTGCCGGATCGGCGACGTGCAGATGCTGCTGGCCAAGCCGGAGTGGCGCGGCAGGCTGCCGCTGCGCTCGAACCTACGCTCGCGGCTCGCGGCTGAGCATGCGCTGGGGGATGTCGTCGAGGAGAGTGCCGGGGCCGCGTGAGGCCTGCCCGGCGCAAGTGATGGATCCAACGCCCACACTCGCCTACGACCGCGCCGGGAGCGGAGAGCCGCTGGTGCTCGTGCACCCGCTGGGCGCCGACCGCGCCGTCTGGGAGCCGGTAACGGAGCCGCTGGCCGCCGAGCACGACGTGGTCGCGGTGGACATGCCCGGCTTCGGCGAGTCGGTCGAGCTGGCCGCTGCCGTGGCCGCCACCCCCGAGGCGATCGCGGACACGATCGTGGCCACGCTCGACTCCCTCGGCCTCGACAGGGCCCACGTGGCAGGCATCTCGCTCGGCGGGTGGGTTGCCCTCGAGCTGGGCAAGACGGGGCGGGCGCTGTCGGTCACCGCGCTCAACCCCGCCGGCTTCTGGGCGCGGCCGCTGGGGGCGCGTTCCGAGGGGGCGCGGCGCACCGCCAAGCGGTTCCATGCACTTGCACGGCCCTTCCTCGCCACGGCCCGTGGCCGGCAGCTCGCCCTCGCCGGAGCGGTGGCGCATCCCGAGCGGGTCCCACCCGCTGCCGCCTACAGGCTCGTCAAGGCCTACGCGCTCTCCCCGGGGTTCGAACGCGCCAACGCCGAGATGCGGCGCACCCTGTTCGCCGGCATCGAGGACATCGAGGTCCCGGTCACGCTGGCGTGGTCGGATCGCGACCGCCTGGTCGGGCGCCCCCGGCGCGACCCGGAGGGCGTCCGGATGGTCACGCTGACCGACTGCGGCCACGTACCCACGTGGGACTCCCCGGGCCAGGTCACCGACACCATCCTCTCCACCACGCGCGCGGCCCACCCGCCCCTGAGCGTCTGAGGGGCATCCGCTCGCGGCTTCCCAGCCGCGAGCGAGGTCACATCACAAGCATCTGCTCAGTGCTTGGCGCTCGACTTCACCGTCTCGACGTCACGCTTGACGCTGCCGATGGCCTGCTCGGGCACTGGTGGCGTGGCCTGCTCGATCTGCTTCTTGCCCGCGAGCGCCGCCACACCGGCAATGACCAGCAGCACCACACCGACGATCGCGGCCGAGAACCAGGTCACCAGCGTGGTGTCAAGGACCGCCACGGCCGCGACCAGCAGCGCCGCAACCCCGAAGAACGCCGCGATGCCCGCGGCAGCGAACACGCCCACGGCAACCCCGGCCCTCTTGGCCTTCTCCTGGAGCTCGAGCTGGGCCAGGCGCATCTCCTGGCGGGCCAGCGTCGAGGATTGCTCCGATAGCTCCTTCACGAGGTCGCCGACGGAGGCGTCTTCGGTTCCGGCCGGCGACGATGTGCTCGGCGCCTCCCGCGGAGGAGGCACGTAGGCGGCCGGGGATGGGGGCGGCGGGAGCGCAGACGCGGCCGGCTCGGGCGCCGCGGGCATAACCGGCTCTTCCGGCGCGGCCTCGGGCACTGGCTCTGCCGCCGGCGGTGGCGGCGCGACTACGACCGGCTCCTCTCGCCGAGACGGCGACGACTGTGGCTGCTGCCGCGTCGGAGGCGAAGCCGGCGGCTGCTGCCGCGTCGGAGGCGCAGGGGGCGCCGAGGACTTGCCTCGCGATGGGCGGGACAGGCGCTCGGCGATCCCTCGAAGGGCACCCAGACGGCCCTTTGACTCCGGCGGGGGAGGTGGCGAAGAGGGTCCCGGTTGATCCCGCGGACGGGGTGAGTCCTCCCGCTGCGGCGTAGGGCCGGGCTCGGGGGTGCGGTTGCGCGCATCCGCGTCTTCCCTGGGCGCCGGTGGCTGCCGCCGCTGCTGGGCCTCTCCCCAGATCCGCTTTCGCGCCTCCTGCGGTGTCTCTCCTCGTGGCATTGCCGTCTCTCCTCTACGGTCGTCTGTGTTCGGACAGTCCTGCGCCGCTCGGGCGTCGTCTCCGCTGCACGTTTACAGGATCTCACGAGGGCGCTGCGCCAGAGAACGAAGCTCGTGCGCGCCGCGGCCTCAGCGCCTCAACGCTCAGCCTCGCGCCCGCGTGCGGGCCTGAGACTCTCCCGGCGCCCCGACCTTCCGTCCAGAGCCGGCCGTTTGGCTGCCTCTCGAAGCCGGACATGCCGACAGAGAAGGAGATGCCCTGCAGAGAACGCCCCGCGCGCAAGATTTCGACCTCCTTTCCCGCCCGCCTGCCGAGGATCCTCGGGGTGCTCCTGGTGTGCCCGGCCATTGCTCTCGTTCTCGGCGGCGAGGCTCTCGCCGATCAACCCTCGAAGGCCCCCGCCAGCGAGACCTACACGCCGATGGAAAGAATCGGTCCCGCCAAGCGCGTGGCCAAGGGGCTCCTGCGGGTGAAGCTCAATGACGCCGAGACCGTGCTCACCCATGGGCTCGATCCGGAGCAACAGGCTGCCGCGGGCGAGCAGCCGCTCGATGCCGCCGGGCCGGAGCGCCGGCCCGTCTGTGCCTCTGACCACTACCAGCACGTGCTCTACGGCCGCCCCTCCGACTCGACCGACCGGCTGGCGTCGGTGAAGGCCACGATCTTGTCCGAGATCAAGCGCATGGATGCCCTCCTGAACGCGGAGGCGCTTGCCTCGGGTGGCCTCAACGCGGACTACAAGGTCAAGTGCGACGGTGCGGGCGAGGTCCAAGTAGACACCTTCCAGAGCGCTGAGACCAGCGCGCAGACCACGTTCGCGGGGGTGCTCAACGCGGCTCGCCGAGCCGGGTTTGACGACCCGAACGTGGACTACACGATCTTCTTCGACTCCTCCGCCCCGCGCGCGTGTGGGACCGGCACCTACTCCGACGATCAGCGCCTGACGGCTGACAACTTCAACAACGCCGGCGGGGACTACGCGGTGACCTACTCCGACTGTTGGACCAACCTCACGGCGATGCACGAGAACGGGCACAACCAGGGCGCGGTGCAGTACGACGCTCCGTTCTCGACGGGGACGGGAGGGCACTGCAACGACGACTACGACGTCATGTGTTACTCCGACGGCGGGAACCTTGACGTGGGCATGAGCGTGTTCTGCGCGGACAAGGTGCACTTCGACTGCCGCTATGACACCTACTTCGACACCGCCCCCGAACCCGGTGAGTATCTGGAGTCCAACTGGAACCTCGGCTCGCCGCTGAACCGCTTCGTCACCCTTACGGACGTCGTTCCCGCTGTGAACATCCCGCCGGTGGCCGTCGCACCGGCGGCCGTCGCACCGGCGGCCGCCCTACCGGCAGCCGTCGCATCCCTCACGGTCTTGCCGGCCCCGCCGCCGGCACAACCCGTGATCCGGGCCTTGCCGACCCTGACCATGCCGGCCGCGCGACGATATGCGCAGCGGCGCATCACCCGCAGGTACCGACGAGCGAGCCAGATCCGGACGACCTGCAGCCGCAAGACCCGCACGAGCGCGGCGTGCCGGGTCCGGTGGAAGGTCGGCCGACGTGCGAGCTATCGCGCGAGCATGGTGGTCAGATATCGCTTCACGCAAGGCCGGGTGGCCACCGTCGCGAGCGTCCGTCTGCGCCGCATCGGCTAAGCCGGCACCGTCGGTGAACTTGAGCCGGTAGGCGTTCTGCAGCCCGGGAGGCCCAGACCGCCGAGGCCGCGACGAGAAGCTCTTCGCCGACATCAGGCGGACCGGCATGGATTCAGGCTACGGCGGGACGATGCCCGAGCGGCCGTCTCTCATGCACGAGCGGTGAGCGACGGGGGGCCCAGCGCGCCGCAGAGCCGGCCGGATGCTCTCGACGCTTACCCCGAAGCCCACGCCGGCCTTGTTTTCATGCTCCTTTGGTTTATAGGAGGTCATGGCTATGACGCGTCCGCGCCGGTCTACGAGTGGACCACCTGAGCTACCAGGTTCAAGACCGGGGGCGCGAAACGGGACGAACTTCCAGGGGATCCCCCCCCCTCCCCGGGTCGGGATGGTGATGTTCGCGGGCCTATCGGCCGTTGTTTTGAGAACCTTGTAGGTGCCGCCGCGGGGATAGCCGAGGGTCGCGCCCTGCGTGCTCGACTGCGGATCGAGCCCGAGTCGCAGAGCCGGTTTTGTCTTGAGGCCGGGGACGCGCACCACCGCGATGTCGTTGACCTTGTCAAATACGATCACTTCTCCCCGGCGGGGATACCCTTCTCCTCGAAACAGAGCTGTCACTTTATCGGCGCCGTCCACAAGGTGGGCATTCGTCACGACGATGCCATCACGCGCGATCCATCCGCTCCCCGTTTGCGTGGGTCCACACTGGCGGCCGCCTTCGGTCTTTATCTTGACGACGCTCGGTGCCGCGGCCAGCACCTGGGGGTCGCGTTTGATATCGGCCGGGTTCGCCGGCCCCACCTTCTTCTTCGGCCTGGCTGGGAGCGCATCGGCGCGTCGCTTGGTCGGATTCAGGAGAGGCCCCGGAGGCGGGACGGCTGCGTTGAGCCGCTCGAGGATCGCCGACTCCTTTAGCTCCCCCTTCAAATCGTCAACTTGTGCCGCGATCGTGCCAAGAGCCCAAACCGCCACAACCGCCACACACGCTGCCAGCAGCGTGCCGCCAATCGCGTCTACCAGGCTCGGCCGCCGAAGCCGGCGGCGCACTTGGGCACCGATCCGCTCGAACGCCGCCGCCAGCAGCGCGCCGAGCAAGATCGCCGCGGGCAGGGAGGCCACCGGGGCGAAGGTGTCCCTGTATCCGTCATCTAGGGCCAAAGGCGCTACGCGAGAGCCGATTATCGCCCCGACCGCGAATCCGGCCAGCGCGAACGCCGCGGTGCTGAGACCCTCGCGGTAGCCCCAGACGGCGCCGGCCATCACGATCGCAACGATGAGGAGGTCGAGGATCAACATGGATGGGACGCAACCAGCGATACCACGTTACGCCAGCCTAGCCGTTCAAGGCCAACGCACCGTCGGAGCACAGCGGGACCGAGCCTGCGCCGCGGTGGTGCTGACGTTCCCGCAGCTCGGACAGCGCCAGGAAGCTTTCCCTGCTGCATCACGGCTTGCTTATATA
>JACCUO010000102.1 GCA_013811765.1 Thermoleophilaceae bacterium
ACCGAGAGGTCGAGCTTCTCGACGCCGAGCGTGCCGTCGTCATAGCGCTTGGTCAGGCCGCGCAGCTCGAGCGCGGGGGCGTTCGTCATTCGCCGAGCGGGCGCCCGTACTGGCGCTCGTACCACTCGCGGTACTCCCCCGACCGGATCGGTCCCCACCAGGGCTCGTTGTCGCGGTACCAGCTCACCGTGCGCTCGAGCCCTTCGGCAAACTGCACCCGCGCCTCCCAGCCGAGCGCGCGGACTCGGTCGCTGGAGAGCGAGTAGCGGCGATCGTGACCGAGCCGGTCGGCCACGTGCTCGATCAGTGACTCCTCGCGCCCGGTGAGCTCGAGCACCCGGCGAACCACCTCGATGTTCTCGCACTCGTCGGGCCCGCCCACGTTGTACGCGGCGCCCGGCTCGCCCTTCTGGAGGACGAGGTGGATCGCCCTCGCAAAGTCCTCGACGAAGAGCCAGTTGCGCACCTGCCGGCCGTCTCCGTAGACGGGCAGCGGATCCCCGTGGAGGGCGTTCAGGGTGATCAGCGGGATCAGCTTCTCGGGGTATTGGCGGGGGCCGTAGTTGTTGGAGCCGCGGCAGATCACGGCCTCGAGTCCGTGCGTGTGCACATGCGAGGAGACCAGAAGGTCACCCGCCGCCTTGGTCGCGCTGTAGGGCGAGGAAGGGTCGAGCGGCGAGCTCTCGGTGAAGGACCCGTCGTCAATCGAGCCGTAGACCTCGTCGGTGGAGACCTGCAGGTAGCGGCCCACGCCGAGCTCACGGACGGCGTCGAGCAGCACCCCCGTCCCGATCACGTGGGTCTGCACGAAGGGGTCCTGACCGGCGATCGAGCGGTCCACGTGGGACTCGGCGGCGAAGTTGACCACGGCGTCGCAGCCCTCCATCGCCTCGCGGACGGCGCCGGGATCGGCGATCGACCCGTGCACGAAGGAGTGCTCGACTCCATCCAGGTTCTCCCGCCGTCCGGCGTAGGTGAGCTTGTCGAGCACGGTGATCTCGTGCTCGGCCGCCGCCAGCCGCGCGTAGGCCGAGCCGATGAAGCCGGCCGCGCCTGTCACGAGCAGCTTCACCGCTCGGCCAGGTAGTCGTCGAGGCCCGTCCGCCATTCCGGCAGGTAGATCGCGTCATCACGCTCGGTCTCGAGCACGGAGCACCGAGGCCGCGGAGCGGCGCGACCGAGCGCGTCGGTGGTGGTCGAGAGGACCTCGCAGGAAAGCTTTGCCCTGTCGAAGATGGCCACGGCGAAGTCGTACCAGGAGCAGTGCCCGCCCGCGGACATGTGGTGCAGGCCGTAGGCATCCGTGCCGACCAGCCGGACGATCCCATCGGCCAGGTGGGCGGTGTAGGTGGGCGAGCCGACCTGGTCGCACACGACCGTCACCTCGCGCTCGCGGGCGCCCACTTTGATCATGGTCTCCACGAAGTTCCGCCCTCCGGTGCCGAACAGCCAAGACGTACGCACTACGTGGTGACGGGGGTTCATCGCCGCGGTCTCACTCTCGCCGGCGAGCTTGGATGCGCCGTAACTGCCGAGCGGATTTGGCTCGTCGGACTCCACGTAGGGAGCGTCCTTCGAGCCGTCGAAGACGTAATCGGTGGAGAGGTAGAGCACCGAGGCTCCGACTCCCGCGGCCGCCGCCGCGACGTTGCGCGCTCCGCCCGCGTTCACCCGCATGGCGTCCTCGCGCTCGCGCTCGGAGCCGTCGACGTCGGTGTATGCGGCGCAGTTCACGACCGCCTCCGGCCGCTCGCGCTCGACGGTGAGTGCGACCGCCTCGGAGTCGGTCACGTCGAGCGAATTCCGGCCCGTGGTGACCACCTCGTGGCCCGCCAGCTCTGCGGCGCGCACCACGTCCTGACCGAGCATGCCGGACGCGCCACAAATGAGGAGCTTCACCATGAAAGGACTACCAGGGTTAGCATGGAGCGGGTGCTCAGGGCTCGACTCTCTCGCGCGATGGCCGGCGTGGCGCTTGCGCTGCCGGTGCCCCTCGTCGGGGGGGAGTGGCCCGATCCGTCGGTGATCTTCAGCGCCGGGGAGGGCTACACGGCCGTGACCACCAGCAACGGCTGGGCGCCCACGTTCAGGATCCTGCGCTCCGATGACCTCACCAACTGGCGGATCGCCGGAGCGGTGTTCCGACGCCCTCCAAGCTGGGCAAAGACGGACTTCTGGGCGCCCGAGATCACGAAGCTGGGCGATCGTCACGCGGTGTTCTACAGCGCCCTGCCGCGACGGCGCAACGGCTCCTGGTACTGCCTTGGGGTTGCCACGGCGCCTACGGCCACCGGTCCCTACACCGACAGGGGCAGCCCGCTGCGCTGCAGCAAGTTTGGATCAATCGATCCGTTTCCCGTCCGCGATGAGAACGGGGTGCTCCACCTCCTTTGGAAGGAGGACGGCAACCACTTCCGGCGACCGACGCCGATCTTCGCCCAGCAGCTGAGCGAGGACGGTATGCAGTTGCTCGGCCAGCCGCGTGAGCTGATCCGCAACACCGAGCCGTGGGAGGGGGCCGTGGTCGAGGCCCCTTCGGTCATACGCCGCAACGGCATGTTCCAGCTCTTCTACTCCGCCAACCTGTGCTGTGGCCGCCGCTGCACCTATGCGGTGGGCGTGGCGCGCTCTCCCACGCTCATCGGGCCCTGGAAGAAGCACCCGGGTAACCCCATCTTGCGCAGCGGCAACGGCTGGCGCTGTCCGGGCCACGCGTCGGTCACACCGGACGCGGCCGGCGGCTTCAGGGCCTTCTTCCACGCCTATCGCGGCGGGGATGGCTTCCTGGCCGGCCGCCAGCTTCTCTCCGAGGCCGTCGGCTTCGGCGCAGACGGGTGGCCGCAGATCGGAAGCGGCCTTCCACCCGTCCCCGTCCCGGGGGCCGCGACGACCGCCTTCTCAGACCGCTTCAGCAGGCGGCTGGACCCGCAGTGGGAGTGGCTCTCCGACCGCGTGCCGCGGATACGCGTGGGGAGAGGATTGCGGATGACCGCCGCCGCGGCCGGCGGCAGGAGACTCGATGCAGCGGTGCTCACCCGCCGCGTTCGCACCCCCCGCTACACGGCGACCGCGACCGTGGATCGCAGCGCCCTGCGGGGGGAGGCCCTCGCCGGGCTTGCGACCTATCGCAGCGGCTTCGCGGCGATCGGCGGAAGCGGGGCCGAGGCGCTCGGCGCCGCGGTGGGGCGGGGGCGGCTGATCGTCTGGCGGCGAGTGCGCGGCCGCACCAAGGTCCTCATGGATGTCCGTGCGCCCTCATCGAGGCTCGTGCACCTCCGCATGGCGGCACGCGGGAGCAAGGTGCGCTTCCAGTTCAGCCGTGACGGGCGCAACTGGAGGCGTCTTGGTTCCGAGCTCCGGAGCCCGCTCGACGAGACGGGCCGCCTCGCGCTCACCGTCGGCGGCCGCCTGAGCGCGGCGGGACGCTTCGCTCGAGCCGGCCTGGTCGAGCGCTAGGCGACGGGCTGACATCGAGCCCGAGGAGGCCATCGCTCGGCTGGCGGGAATCGATTAGAGAATCGATATCTCGGAGTTGTCGCCCACCACGAAGCGGTAGGCCTTTGGCAGGATCGGGCCGCGGCCGATGCGCACGTTGCGGCCGATCAGGCTGGCCTCGATGCGGTACTCGAGATCGCGTACCGTCGAGCCCGAGAGCACTATCGAGTACTCGAGCTCTGCGCTCGCGATCGTCACGTTCTCGCCGATCGCCGTGTAGGGACCGATGTAGGCGTCGGTGATGCTCGCGCCCGCGCCCACCACCGCGGGTCCGCGCACCGTTGAGCGCTCCACACGCGCGTCTGCCTCGATCACCACCCGGCCCTCGACGCGGGAGTCCACGCACTCCCCGTCAATGCGCTCCTCGAGGTCGTCGAGGATCAGGCGGTTGGCCTCAAGCATGTCCTGGACCTGGCCGGTGTCCTTCCACCAGCCGTGCACGATGTGAGGGTCCACCCGGCTGCCGGAGTCCACCAGCGACTGGATCGCGTCGGTGATCTCGAGCTCGCCGCGGTCCGACGGCGTGATCGAACGCGCCGCGCCGAAGATCGCCGGCGTGAACATGTAGACCCCCACCAGCGCCAGGTTCGTCGCCGGCTGCGCCGGCTTCTCGACGAGCCTCGACACGCGGCCGTCGACCAGTTCGGCAACCCCGTAGTTCTCGGGGTCTGGCACCGGTGTCAGGAGAATCAGGGCGTCGGGTTGCTCGGTGGTGAACGTCTGGACGAGATCGCTGATCCCGTTGCGCAGCAGGTTGTCTCCGAGGTACATGACGAAGGGCGACCCGTCGAGGTACTCCTCCGCGGTAAGGACCGCGTGGGCCAGGCCCAGCGGCTCTTCCTGCTCCACGTAGGTGATCGACACGCCGAACGCCGAGCCATCCCTGGCCGCCGCCCGGATCTCGTTGCCGGTCTCGGGCGCCACGATGATTCCGAGGTCGGTGATTCCCGCGGCGGCCATCGCCTCGATGCCGTAGAAGAGGACGGGCTTGTTGGCCACAGGGACCAGCTGCTTTGCGCTCGTGTGGGTGATCGGGCGCAGCCGGGTGCCCTTCCCTCCGGAGAGGATCAGACCCTTCATCAGTAGGCGCCCTCGAGCTTGCGGTGATCCCACGTGACGGTGCGTGTGGGCGAAAAGCGAAGGCCGACGCGCTTCCCAGCCTGCTTGAGCACCATCTCGCGGGCCTCCGGGGAAAGCTCTCCGCCGGGTCCGTAGCGTTCGAAGAGCCGGAAGCCCCATCCGGCCACGCGCTCGGGGTCGCGGTCGATCGCAACGTCGCACTCCATCATGACCCCGCGCAGCTCGTGGTAGAGCACGCCTTCGTCGATCGAGAGGGTCGCCCGCGGGTCGCGGTCGAGGTTCCTGGCCTTCTGCGAGGCGGCGTAGGTCCAGGCCCCGAGCCCGTCACCGTCGACCACGTACCAGAGCGGCACCAGATGAGGGCGCCCCTTGGGGCCGACCGTGGCCACCTGGACGATCCTGCCCTCGTCGAGAAAGGCGCGAAGCTCGTCATCGGTCATGCGGATCTGGTCGCGGCGCGAGGCCATCGGGGCGAAGCCTATGGCGTCAGCGTTTGACGGCGCCCGCGAGCGCATCAGCAGCCTCGAGCACGGCGGCGCGCGCCGACTCGGGCTCGAGCACGGCGGCGTCGCCGGCCTCCTTCAGGATCTCGCGCGCCAGGTATTCATGCCCGCCGAAGGGGAGCTCGATGATCACCGACCCGTCCTTCAGCTCCTCGACCACCCTTCCGTCCTCTCGCGCCCAGCGCGCTCGCTCGGGCGAGACCCACACCCGCGCCGTCTCCGAGGCGGGCACCTCGCCGGTCGTTGGCCAGCCCTGGACGTCGGGCTCCACGCCCTCTCGCGGCTCGAACGTCTCGTCGAGCACCTCGGCGGAGCGGATGCGGTCGAGCCTGAAGGAGCGCGTCTGGTCCTTGGAGGGCTCGAAGGAGTGCACGTACCATCCCTCCTGCCCGTTGAGCAGCTGGTAGGGCTCGATCGTCCGAGAGGTGAACTCGTCCTCGCTTTCCTTGTAGTGCTCGATCTCGAGCATCTGCCGTTCCGCGATCGCGCTGCTCACCACGCGGGCGATCTCGGAATCGTCGCCCTTGGCGGTGGTGATCTGCAGGCCGTCGGCGGCCGGGTCGCGCCCGAGGGCGTCTACGATCTTCTCGCGGGCCGAGGCCAGCGAGCCGTCCGGAAGGTGCTCTCCGACGAGATCGATCGCCGCCGCCAGCGCCTTGGCCTCGAGCGGCAGGAGCCGTGCCGGGCGGGCGAAGTTGTCACCGTAGGGCTCCGGGTCCACCTCGATCTGGTCTCCCTGCACCTCGGCGTAGAGGACGTAGCTACCGCCCCCGAAATTCACGACGTTGAGCACGTCGATGTCCTGGCGCAGCTCCTGCTCTGACATCTGGAGCGTCTCGCACAGCTCTTTGAGGTCGAGCTTGCTGCCGCGGCGCGCGGTGTCGATGAGGATGCCCGCCAGCGTGACCAGCCGCGCAAAGCGCTCGGGCCGGATGCCGGTGTCGCGCTTTCCGTCGTCTTCCTCCTGCTCCTCGCGCGGCCGCCGCTTGTCCGGCGCCGCGAGCTCCATCGCCGAGGAGTGGCGCTCGGCCACCAGCCGGACGCGGCCCTCGGCCTCCTCCACGAGCTCCTCGGGCTCGAGGATCCGCGCGCGCGGGCCCAGGCCGAGCACCCATGAGACGAGCTGGCGCGAGTCCCCGTAGGCCGTCTCGAAGATCACGCCATCATCGGCCTGCTCGATCGTGCCCACATCCTCTCCGACGTGCCGGCGCACGAGCCAGTCGATCCGGTTCGACAGCCAGATCCGGGCGGTTCCCTGGGGCTCGCCGAGCTGCCAGTCCGCGCGCGTGGCGTAAGCCCTCGGGTCGAAGTCCTCGGGGCGCTGGAAGTCGTGCTCGGCCTTCGAGGAGTAGCCGACCTTGTTGCGGATCCGTGAGAGGCGAAAGACCCGGACGGCGTCGCGCTCGTGCGCGTGCCCGACGAGATAGAACTGGCCCCCGCGAAAGAGCAGGTGGTAGGGATCCACCTTGCGTTTCTCCTCGGCGTCCCTACCCATCGTGTAGTAGTCGAACACGATCGTCTTGCGCCGGAAGATCGCCGTCTCGATCTTGGACAGCCGCTGCGAGAGGTCTCGACCGCCGCCGCTCGCGGTCATGGCGAGGCGCACCGACTGGTGCTCTGGCGCCGACAGAGGGGAGGGCTTGCCCCACGAGAGCTGCTGAAGCGCCAGGCGCAACGGCTCCGCATACGCGAACTCACCGTCCAGCAGCACGAGCGCGGTTCGCAGCGCGCCGAGCTCCTGGTCTGAGAACTCGATCGCCGGCAGGTAGAAGTTCTCGGGCGGCAGCGTGTAGGTCTCTGCCTCGAAGGAGCCCTCGCTGGACTTCTCCACCTTCAGCTCGATCCCCAGGGAGGACAGCTCGGCGCGGTCGGCATAGAAGCGCCGGTTGAACGCCTCGTCGCTCGTCATCTGGGCATAGCCCTCCACGTCCTGGCGGATCTCGAGCGCGGAGACCGGGCGGCGCTCCGCCATCAGGAACGAGATCAGCGACAGCTGGCGGATGAGCTTTTCGGTGTCCTTGGCCATGGCGGGCCAGGATACGTCAGCGAGGGTGGCGCCCTCGAACCAACCCCGCTATTTGCGGGGTGCGATCGCCCGCTAGGCCGCTTCGGAGGCGGCTTGGGCCGCCGGTGGGGCGAAGTACGCCGATCCGGACAGCGCACGGTCGAATCCTGTCCAGCATTCTCCGTCGGCGAGACCCTTCTCGAGGCGGTCGAAGCTGCCCAGCGTTCCGCCCAGGTTGTCGATCATGTGCACGAGGGTGGCCTCGCGCGTGCAGGGCACCACCGGGCTGCCGTGCTCGAGCTTGCCGTGATGGCTCAAGATGATGTGCAGCACCGCCTGCGCGACGTCGGACGGGAAGCCCTCGATGTCCTCGATCGTGCGACGCACGCGGAAGTAACCCAGTGGGATCTCGCCCTGCAGCTTCCCGGCGTCGGATAGATCGATCGCCCCGCCGCTCTGCTCGTAGGCCTCGATCTTTCCGAGGTCGTGCAGCAGCGCTCCGGTCACCGCCACGTCGCGGTCGATCCCGGGGAAGGTGGCGGCCAGCGCGCTCACCCCCTGCGCAACCGACAGCGAGTGCTCGAGCAGCCCGTG
>JACCUO010000105.1 GCA_013811765.1 Thermoleophilaceae bacterium
GCACAGGCCACGGCCATATCGGCACTGGGCAGGGCTGCCAAGCTCTTGGGCAGGCCCGACTACAACGTCACCGCCCAGGCCGCGCTGGGAGCCTTTGAAGCCCGTCGGCCGGTCGGGGTGAGCACGACGGGGCCGCTCGGCGGCGTGCACTACCTGCAGTACTCCTTCGCGCCTCGTCTCTTCATCTTCAACGCCTTCATGCACGCCCTCGTCGGGCTGCACGATTTCGGCAGGCTCGCGCCCGACAGCCGCGCCACCCGCCTGTTCGCCCAGGCCGAGCCAGAGGCCCGCAACGAGGTGGCCCACAGCGACGTGGGCGACTGGTCGCGGTACTCCTTCCGCGGCCGGGAGTCCACGCAGGTCTACCACGAGCTGTTGCGCGAGGTGCTGCAGGGAATGGGGCGGCGGGTGGGTCTGACAAGCATCTACTGCACCACCGCGATCCGCTACCGCGGCTACCAGACGCAGCCGCCCACTCTGACCTTCAACGGTCCGCAGGAGACCGCGGGCAAACGCCCCGCCCGTGTTCGCTTCACCCTCTCGAAGCTCTCCGTGGTCGAGCTCAAGATCTACAAGGGCGACCGGTTGGCGCACAGGATGCTGGCCACGTTCCGCCGCGGCTCGCGCTCTTTTGCCTGGCGCCCCAAATCCACAGGGCGCTATGCCATCCGCATCGGGGCCAAGGAGCTGCGCACGGGCCGCTCCCTGAGAGGCCGGGCAACGGGGGCGATCGTGGTGAAGTAGGAAGGCGGGCCATTACCCCTCCTTCAGCTGGATCCAGAGGGCGCGCGACCGTGCCAGGGCGCGGCCGCGGGAGTCGAATAACGCGGCGCCTGCGCTGCTCTTGCGGCCCTCTCCTCCCAGCTCCCAGGAGACGAGCACATGTGGCTCGCCCGCCCGGACTGGAGCGTCGAGGCTCACGGCGAGTCGCGCCAGCACAGCCGGCGGCCCGGCTTCCTGCCTCGCGCTCGGCGCGCTGGTGGGGCAGTCGAGCGCCGCCCAGACGCACTCCGGACGCACGGTGCCGGCCGCGTCCGCAAGCGTCTCGTGCGGCGTCCAGGGGCATGCGAAGAGGCCTCCGTGGCCGAGTGGGCCGGGGAAGATGCGCAGGCCGTCCCCCGCTGCGCGGTCGGGGCCGCAGACCACGCATTCGGGAAACGGGTGCTCCGCGGCCCAGCGCTCGTAGCCCGCATCAGCCGCCTCTCTCGCGCGCTTGAGGGAGGGGGCCTCGGGGACGAGGAGATCGACCGTGATCGGGCGCCCCTCGGCGATGATCGTCTGCCCGTCGACAACGGTCACCCCCTCGGGATGGCGCTTGACAGACAGGTCACGCTCCAGAGCGGGTGGCTCGCGAAGGGTGATCTCAGCCGCTCGCGCGCCCAGCGTCCCCGCCACCAGCCCGCAGGTATAGCCCCCGTTGGCCGACGCGGGGGGGCCGCGGAAGCGGACAGGGATCCGGATGGTGTCGGACCCTGGGAGCCGGGTCATGCCCTCGTGGAGGCGCGGGGGGTTCCGGGGGGCGAGAGCCCCCCGGCGTCCTCCCTCCGATACAGCGCATACAGCGACCCCGACAACACCAGTGCTGCGCCGACGTACCCCGCCTCCACCTGCAGCACCCGATCTTCGAAGTCGAGCACGAGCAGGAAGGCCACGAACAGCCCTGCCGCAACGAGCCAGCACACGCAAGTCTCAAGTGCCCGGGCCTGCGCGAGCAGGGCCTGATTGAGGGTGGCCGCCACCAGGTACAGCCCCATGCCCACGGAGATCAGAACAAGGCCGCCGCGGTCGTAGGAGAAGTTCCCGCCGAACACCAGATCCATCACCGAGGGACCCACCGCGGCCATCACCAGAGCCACCCCGAAGGCAAACAGCGCGATCGCCGCCAGGGTCACGTTCACCGTGCGCCGGAAGGGGTCGCTCTCGCCGCCGGCGCGGAGGCGGGTGAGGTGGGGAAGGATCGAGGTCTGCACGGCCTGGAAGAGCTGGAGCGGCGCGCGGGCGATCAGCAGCACGTTGAACGTGAAGCCCGCGAGCGCTGCGCCCCCGGCGCCCTCACGGGCCTTCACCAGGAGCGGGCCGGCGTTCAGGAACGTCTGCTCGGCCAGCATGATGAGCAGCACGGCCACGGCGAAGCCCGTGCCGTGTGACAGGGTGAACTCGGGCTCCGTGGCGGGCTCTCCCGCGGAGGCCTCGTCGAGTGCCCGCGCCTGTGCCACTTCTACCTCGGGCGGACGCGGGGCCGGCGCCAGCCGCCCGAGAGCGAAGGGCACCACCGCCAGCGAGACGATCGGCGCCGCCACCATGCCCAGCGCCACCACCGACTGGCCCGAGGCGATTCCCACCGCCACGGCCAGGGCGAACAGCACCCGGGAGGAGGCCTCCATCAGCACCAGCCCGCCGTACAGGCCGAAGCGGTGCGAGCCGGCCAGGAACCCGCGCGCGAAGTAGCTCACCGCGTAGGCCAGCACGGCAACGATCAGCACCCAGTAGAGGGTTCGCGATCCCCCGAAGAGCCCGTCCTCGATCGGCCCGCGCAGCAGGAGAGCCGCCACCGCGAACGCCGCCCCCAGGGCCAGCTGTATGGCGCCTGCCACCCGCAGGTGGTCGCGGCCCTTGTAGCCGCGGGCGTCGCGGTCGGCGATGGTGCGCGAGAGAAGTTGCTCCACGGGGCGGTAGAGCACCGACACCGTGATGAAGACAGCCGACCACAGCAGCGTGATGCCACCGTAGTCCTCCTCGGAGAGCGTGTGGCTGGCCAGGGAGAAGTAGGCGTAGGTGATCAGGCCGGTCACGCCGATCCCCACCGAGAGGATCGCCGCCCCGCGGCCGTAGCCGTCCGACTGGGGCTCGGCCACGCCCAGAGGTCCTAAAGCCGGACGAGCAGCATCGTCCAGGGAAACGGCGAGCGCGCCTCCTCGACGGTGCCGTGGCGCGACAGCATCGACTCAAACGAGCGCTTGGACCAGTGGTTCACGTGGCCGGGAGTGTTGCCCAGGGAGCGCCAGTACGCGCCCCGGGCCATGTTCAGTCCCCGCCACATCGGCTCCCGCGGCACCGACACCAGCAGGTAGCGCTCGGCCACGCGGGCCATCTCGGCCACGGTGGCCTCGGCGTCGGGCACGTGCTCGAGGACCTCGATCGCGGCGGCCAGGTCGAACTCCCCCTCGGCGAAGGAGAGTGACGTGGCCTCCTCGCAGCGGAGCTCGAGATTCGGCCGCTCTCTTGTGGCCCACTCGGCGCGGAGCTTCTCGTCATCGAGGTCGATGCCCACGACGCGACCCTCGCCGAGCCGCTCGGCCCACAGATTGGTGAGCACGCCCTCGCCACAGCCCACGTCGAGCACCGACCGCGGCCGGGCCTGCTCCCAGAGGTCGTCCAGGGCGCGGTGAAAGCCCGCCATCAGCCGGCGCACCACCGGATTGGTCGAGCCGTACTTGTCGAAGGTGTTGCCGGTCGGGACCGTCTCCGCCCGCGTGGAGCCGGGGGTTGCCACACCGCTCACGCGCGCACCTGGGTCCGCTCGCTCTTGCCGGTGGCGGGACCGGAGTCGGCTCCCGTGGTGGGGGCGTGTCCGGTGGGCGCAGTCGCGGGCTCGTAGTGCGAGGGCTCGATCCCCATGTTCAGCTCGACGCGGCGCACTCGCTCCAGTGTGCGCTGTTGCAGCGTGCGGTTGGCGGCGAGGATGTCGGCCACCACGCCCAGCGCCACGAGCTGCACGGCGATCACGATCAGCGTCGAGCCCAGGATGAGCGACTGGATGTGGCCCTCACCCTCGCCCGAGAAGAAGAAGTAGAGAAAGCGCGCCCAGACCACGGCCGCGGGCAGCGCCACGGCACCCGCGGCGATCATGAACACGCGCAACGGCTCGTAGAGCGCGTAGATGCGGAAGATCGCCCCTGCGTTGCGGCGCACGTAAGCCCACGTGGAGGAGAAGAGGCGGGACTCGCGGGTCTTCTCGTTGGTCCGGATCGGCACGTGGTCGACGGCCACCAGCATCTTCCCGGCCTGGATGATCGTCTCAAGGGTGTAGGTGAACTTGGAGACCACCTGCATCTGCAGCGCGGCCTCACGGTTGTAGGCCCGGAAGCCGGAGGTGGTGTCGGGCACGTTGGTGCCCGAGGCGCGGCGCACGACCGCGCTGCCCAGGCGCTGCAGGCGCTTCTTGAACGGCGAGAAGTGATCGATCTGGTCGGTCTCGCGATTGCCCACCACCATGTCGGCGTGGCCGCGCAGAATCGGCTCGACCAGCTTCGGGATGTCCCCGCCGAAGTACTGGTTGTCGGCGTCGGTGTTCACGATCACGTCCGCGCCGAGCTTGAGGCAGGCGTCGAGCCCCGCCTGGAAGGCCGCGGCCAGCCCCTTGTTGTTGGTGAGGCGCACCACGTGGTCGACGCCGTGCGCGCGGGCCACTTCGATCGTGGCGTCGGTCGAGCCGTCGTCGATCACCAACCACTCCACCTCGTCCATGCCCTCGATCTCACGCGGGAGGTCGGCCAGCGTCGCCGGCAGTTGAAGTGCCTCGTCTTTGCACGGGATCTGGATGATGAGCTTCATGGGGTGAGGGGAGCCGCCGGGAGGGAAGGGGGCAGACCGCCTGAGGGCACCACGACCCTCTCCCTGCTCTGGGGAGGGCGCGGAACGCCCGAGGCTAGCAGAGCATCCGGCAGCGCTCAGCGGGGGGAGGGCACCGCGGCGAAGCGCTCGCCGGGCGGGGCGAGGATGTTCCAGCCGCCCACGCGCGTGACCCGCCTGAGGTTCTTTGCCTGGCGCGCGTCCACGCCCGCGCCCCGGCCCCTGGAGCTGAACACAAGCGCCTTCC
>JACCUO010000107.1 GCA_013811765.1 Thermoleophilaceae bacterium
GGTGTACCCGCACCTCGACCGCCACGTGCTCTTCAAGCTGCACTGGGGGGGACGCGGCAAGAAGGGTGAGGAGTGGCGCAAGATCGTGGAGGGTGACGGCGAGGAGGAGGGCTTTCGGCCCAAGCTCGAGCGCATGTGGCGCGAGCAGGACTACCTGCACCCGCGCGCAAAGCTCGGCTACTTCCCCTGCAACGCCGACGGCAACGAGCTCGTGATCTTCGACCCGGAGGACCATGATCGCGAGATCAGCCGGCTCGTCTTCCCGCGCCAGCCCCGCCACGACCGCATCTGCCTGACCGACTTCTACCGCCCGCTCGACAGCGGCGAGCGCGACGTGGTGGCCCTCCAGGGCGTGACGGTCGGCGACGAGGTCACCGAACTGATGGCCCAGCTCGAGCGCGACGGCGAGTTCGCCGAGCAGCTCTTCACGCACGGCCTCGGGGTGCAGTCGGCCGAGGGGCTGGCGGAATGGCTCCACTCGCGTGCGCGCCAGGACCTCGGGATCGAGCCCGACCAGGGCCGCCGCTACTCCTGGGGCTACCCCGCCTGCCCGGACCAGTCAGAGCACACCAAGGTGTGGGAGTTGTTGGGGCTCGAGGAGATCGGCATGTATCTCTCAGACGGCTTCGCGGTGATGCCCGAGCAGTCCACCGTGGCGATCGTGAGCCACCACCCGCAGTCGGTCTACTTCGGCATGAAGTCCGGCTTCATCCCGAAGGGCAAGGCCACCGACGAACTGATCGCCGGAACCGAGCGTGGAGGAGAGCTGCCGCCCGACGATGATCCCGAGGAGGGTGAGTCAGACCAGGAGGGCGAGATGCGCGCGCCGGCCGACGAGGTCCCGGCCTAGCGGCAAAGGCGACACGATGGTCCCGGGACCACGACGCGACTGATCGCCCATGAGGCGGAGCACTGGCACCGCGGCCCGCGGACCTTTACCCTCTCGCCGACCCCACCCAGGAGGCCCGATGCTGAAGTACCTCTGCGCGCCGCTTGCCCTGCTCGCGCTGGCCGTGGCCGGCTGTGGCGAGGACAAGCCTTCGAAGAAGGAGTTCGTGGCCGACCTCGACGCCGTCTGCAAGAAGTCAAACGAGAAGATCCAGAAGCTCGACAACCCGACGACCATCAAGCAGATTCCCACGTTTGTGCGCGAGAGCCGGGTGGTCCTCGACGATTCGATCAAGGAGGCCGAAAAGCTCGAGCTTCCCGACGAGGACGGCGACAAGTTCAAGTCCTATATCTCCGACTCTAAGAAGTCACTCTCCGCGCTCAACGAGCTCGAGCAGGCCGCAGAGCAGGACAACGAGGCCGAGATCAAGCGAATCTTCACGGAGACCACGAGGGACAACCAGAAGCGCGACGCAGAGGCAAAGAGACTGGGGCTCAAGCAGTGCGGGAGCGGCTGAGGCGCCGCGCCCGAGCCGTCCCGCCTGCGCGCAGCTACCTCGTCAAGCAGTCGCGGGTAAAGACGCGCTGAGCAAGCGCGGCGAGCTAACGCTCGGCGAACTTGCCGAGCTTGGTGGGCCCGTCCGCGGCGAAGGTGTTCACGTCGGGGTCGATCTGGCGCACCAGTCCGCTCAGCACCCGGCCCGAGCCGAGCTCGAGAAAGGTGTCACAGCCGTTCTGCACCAGGGTCTCGGTGCATGAGGCCCACAGCACCGGGCTGGCTATCTGGGCGCGCAGCGCCTCCCGCACATCGCCGGCCGTGCGCTGTACCTCGCCCGTGGCATTGCCCACAAGCGGTACCTCGGGGTCGCTCCACTCGAGGCCTTCCATCGTCTCTCCAAGCCCCTGCTGGACAGGCTCCATCAGCTCGCTGTGGAAGGCGGCGCCCACCTGCAGGGGGACCGCCTTGTCCGCGCCCGCCTCCCCGGCTAGCTCGATCACCTTCAGGACCGCGGCATCCTCGCCCGACACGATTATCTGGGTGGGCGTGTTGAAGTTCGCCGGCGCCACCACCCCGAGCTCGGATGCCGCCTCGCACAGCTGCTCCACCTGGTCCGACGGAAGGCCCATGATCGCGGCCATCGCGCCTGGCCGCTCGGACTGGATCTCGGCCATCAACCTGCCGCGCAGGCAGACCAGCTCCATCCCCACCTCGGCGGTGAGGGCGCCGGAGGCCACGGCCGCCGTGTACTCACCCAGGCTGTGCCCGGCGACGAAGGCG
Source organism: Thermoleophilaceae bacterium (assembly GCA_013811765.1). Classification (GTDB taxonomy): domain Bacteria; phylum Actinomycetota; class Thermoleophilia; order Solirubrobacterales; family Thermoleophilaceae; genus JAAYBF01. Next base: position 2,168 of record JACCUO010000107.1, read on the forward strand.
GGCTCGATCCCCGCCTCGCGTGCCAACTCGAGGACCGCGAGCGAGGTGGCGAACAGGGCCGGCTGGGCCACCTCGGTGGCGGTCAGCTCCTCGATCGGCCCTTCGAGCGAAAGCTTGCGCACCGGGAGGCCGGAGGCCTCGTCGGCCGCGTTCAGGTAGCGATCGAAGATCTCGGGCCTCGACTCGAGGACCTCGGCGCACATGCCAACCTTCTGCGCACCCTGCCCGGGAAACAAGAACGCGACCTTGCCCATCTGTCCGGCGCTCCTTTGTCGTGGTCGGGGGGCAACCTAACGCAGCGCGGCCGGCGTGGCCTTTTCGGGCTCGTCCCAGACGCTCACGGCGTGGGCCAACGCAAGCCCCTCGGTGTGGGTGAGCGACACGTCCAAATCCTTCAGTCCATGCTCCCGGGCGAAGACGGCCACGGCGCCGTCCAACTCGATCCGCGGTCGCCCGCTCGACTCGTTCACGACCTCGACGTCGGTCCAGCGCATGTCTTGGCTGACGCCCGTCCCGAACGCCTTCAGCACCGCCTCCTTGGCGGCGAAGCGTGCCGCCATGTGTTCATAGCAGCGGCGCTTGCCACGGCAGTACGCGAGCTCGCCGGGCGTGAACAGGCTGGCCTGGCGGCGCTCATCGTCTCCCACGACCCGTTCGAGGCGGGCCACCCCGACCACGTCGACTCCGATCCGGAGATTCCGCGGCGTCTGGCGGGGGTCGCTCCGCCGCCGCGCGCCGCCGGCCTGGCCCTTCACCAGGTCGATCAGGTTCTGGACCGTGAGGAGCGCCATCACCTCGTTGGCGTGGAGGCTGCCCTCGACCTTCTCACCCGTGCTCTGCTCGACCCGGAACAGGATGTCCAGCAGGTCGATCGACTCTGCTCCGAGGTCGTCCATCAGGGCTGACTCCAGGGTGACCTCGTGCTCCTCGAGGGCCAGGACCTCGACCACCGCTTTCCTTACGGCGCTCTCCACATCCGCCATATGCGGCCTCCTCCGGTCGTAGAGTCGCCCGCGATCCTAACCGCGGGGTGGGAGCGTCAGCTCCCGGCCAGGAAGGACACGAGCAGCAGCGCCACGAAGTGAAGGCTCTGGTCGGCGGCCGCGGCGACCGTCCGGTTGCCCGCCGCCCCCGGGCCCTTCACCTTCGTGATGTACAAGGTGAGCAGCCGCCCGTCGTCCTGGATCCAGTGGGGCACCGCCACCAGCGCGATCACGGGAACCACCTCGGCGCCGATCTCGCCCGCCAGCCAGACGAACGCGGGCGCATAGGCGAGCGTGTAGATGAAAATGTGGGATGCCAGCGCACGCCGGGACTCGGAGTCGGCCCCCAGCCCGCCGCGCTTGTGGGTGGCCTGCCAGTCGGTCTGGAGCACATAGTCCCCTACCAGATGACTGACGGCGAAGACGGCGAAGACCTCGACCCAGGGCATCGGGGCGAGCCTAACGACCTGCGGGCAGCTCGGATGCGGCCCTGTGGAGGGCTCGGCCGCCGCCGGCTCCCGGCGCATGCCCTGCGTTCGCCGGGCCCGGCCCGACTCGGACCGGTGGGCCACGTCCCCCTGGACCTTTTGCAGTAAGCCCGCCCCCGAAATCTTCGACACACGTCTAAAGACCGGCCTCCGCACCCGCCCTAGATTTGCGAGGCGTTCCCTGATCTGCGATCCGGCGGTTTCTTGCCGCCGGAGATATGGAGGACCTCGCACCGATGAGATCCAGTCTGAAGCGGGCCGGCCCGATGGCGCTGCTCGCCCTCGCCGCGCTGCTGATCCTGCCGGCAAGTGCGCTGGCCGCGACCGATGACCTGAAGCAGGCCATCGACGGCAACCTCGGCGACACCGTGCCCATCAACACGATGTGGGTGGTGATTGCCGCGGTCTTCGTGCTGTTTATGCAGGCGGGGTTCGCGATGCTCGAGGTGGGCTTCTCGCGCGGCAAGAACGCCGGAACGGGGGTCGCCAAGATCCTCACCAACCTGTCGATCGCCGCCATCGGTTACTGGGCAGTGGGCTTCGCGTTTGCCTTCGGCTCCGCCGACGTGTTCGGCAGCGGCTCGATAATCGGGAGCAACGGATTCCTCTTGCAGTTCAGCGGCAACGGCTCCGAGGCGTTCCCCGTGATGGGGCTCTCCACGGCGACCGTCGAGGCGAAGTTCCTCTTTCAGTTCGCCTTCTGTGCGGTCTCCCTGGCGATCGTGTGGGGCACCACCCTCGAGCGGATCAAGTACGGGGCCTACGTGATCTACGCGATCGTGTTCGCCACGATCATCTATCCGATCGGCTCGCACTGGGTCTTCGGCGGTGGCTGGCTCCAGACCGGCGACACCGGCCTGCTGCCCACCGGCATGCAGGACTTCGCGGGCTCGACGGCCGTCCACCTGATCGGCGCGAGCGGCGCGCTGGCAGCGCTGCTGCTGCTCGGGCCGCGCAAGGGCAAGTACGGCCCGGACGGTAAGCCGCGCGTGATCCCGGGGCACTCGATGCCACTTGCGGGTCTCGGCGTCGTGATCCTGTTCTTCGGCTGGTTCGGGTTCAACCCCGGCTCCACGCTCGGCACCGATGACGCCAGGCTCGCAGAGGTGGCAGTGGTCACGTTGCTCGGCGGAGCGGGCGGCGTGATCGGCAGCTTCGTGGCCTCGCAGATCAGGCTGAAGACAATCGACATCGGGATGGTCGGGAACGGCATGATCGCCGGCCTGGTCGCCATCACCGCCCCCTCGGGCTACGTGGAGGCGTGGGCCGCCCCGATTATCGGTTTCGTCGGCGGCCTGATCGTGGTCTTCGGCGTGATCGCGATCGACAAGAAGCTCGACGATCCGATCGGGGCGCTGTCGGCGCACGGCCTGGCCGGCATCTGGGGCACCCTCTCGTGCGGGTTCTTCACGGCGCCGCGCCTGGCCGAGTACAACGCGTTCGGCAACCCCGAGGGCGGCCTGCTCTACGGAGGCGGACCAGATCAGCTGATCGCTCAGGCGGTCGGGGTGCTGGTGGCCTTCACCTTCGTGTTCGCGATGAGCTACATCACATTCGCTGCCATCAAGGCCACGATCGGGCTGCGCGTGACCGACGAGCAGGAGGACGCGGGGCTCGACATCGTCGAGCACGGGATGTACGGCTATCCCGAGCAGTTCATACCGCCGGCGGAGTTCGGGGCGGCGTCAACGGGCCCGGCGGCCTCGGGCGCG
>JACCUO010000136.1 GCA_013811765.1 Thermoleophilaceae bacterium
GGACTGCTTGGTGCCCGCCCTCGCCGACCTAGCGGCGGGCACCGCCCTTGCCACCTTTGCCACCGCCCTTACCGCCCGAGCCCGAGCCCGAGCCAAGGCTGCTCTCACAGGGCGCGGGACGACGGAGGGCGAAGCAGGAACGCAGCTCACGCGCAGTCCCCACCTCGTTCGTGCCGGCGCGATACACGTGACCGCGATCGGGCTGGCCATTGGGGCTGCCGCGCTCATCGCACGGATTGAAAGCGTTCTCGCATGCGCAGCTCCGACGAGAAGATGGACCCGTCGCACTAGCCGTCGGCGGATTCGAGGGGCGCGCGCGCATACCCGGCCGCACACCGGGTAAGCACACGAAATGCGAGTCGTCGTTGTCGGAGCTACGGGGAACGTCGGCACGAGCCTGCTTGCCTCGCTCGCGGAGGAGCCGCGGGTCGACTCCATCCTCGGCCTCGCGCGGCGGGCCCCTGGACTGAGCTTTCCGAAGACCGAGTGGGGCCAGGTAGACGTCGCCAGCTCGCCCGATCTCGCCGCCCGCTTCGCCGGCGCCGACGCCGTCGTGCATCTCGCGTGGCTGATCCAGCCCGGCCGCGATCTCCGTCTCGTGCATGACGTCAACGTCGAGGGAAGCCGCCGGGTGTTCGAGGCCGCCGTCGACGCGGGGGTGCCCGCGCTCGTGTACGCCTCCTCCGTCGGGGCGTATGCGCCCGGCCCGAAGGACCGAGCCGTGGATGAGAGCTGGCCCACCACGGGGATCGCCTCGTCGTTCTACTCGAGGCACAAGGCGGAGGTGGAGCGCATCCTCGACGGGGTCGAGCGCGCGGCTCCCTCGCTCCGGGTAGTGCGCCTGCGCCCGGGGCTGATCTTCAAGCGCGACGCCGCCTCCGGCATCCGGCGTCTGTTCGCGGGACCGTTCCTTCCCAACCGACTGGTTCGCCCCGGGCTGATCCCGATCGTGCCCGACGAGCCGCGGCTCGTATTCCAGGGCGTGCATTCGCTCGACGTGGGCGAGGCCTACCGGCTGGCGGTCGTGGGCGATGCCCACGGTGCGTTCAACGTGGCTGCGGACCCGGTACTCGACCCGGGCGAGCTGGGACGGGCCCTCGGCGCGCGTCCGGTGCCCATTCCGGGCCGGGTGCTGCGCGGCGCGGCCGCGATCTCATGGCGCCTGCGCCTTCAGCCGAGCGAGCCCGGCTGGGTCGATATGGCCCTGAATGCCCCAGTGATGGACACCTCCCGCGCCCGCGAGGTGCTCGGCTGGCGACCGCAGCACACCTCAGTGGAGGCCCTGCTGGAGCTGATCGGCGGAATTCATGACGGCGCCGGAATCGACACTCCCCCCCTGGCGCCCCACACCGGTGGCCCGCTGCGCATCCGAGAGGTTCTCTCGGGCGTCGGCTCGAGGGTTGGCGCTCGCGGGATTTGACGCATTTCTCGAGCCGACGTCCATACCTTCGGTTTAGATTGGGACCCGTTTGCCGCCGCAGCGCGGCGGGTAGAACACGGAAATGTGGCCAGTTCTACTCGTCCTCGCCGCCATCGTTATCTCGATCGGCATGTTCGGGGGCTGGATCTTCGCGGTCCCCCTCGCGCTGGTCGGTGCCGCCGCGCTGTGGTTCACGCGTTCGGGCCGCAGCGGACACGACGAGGGCGTGGACGCACTGCGGGAGGAGGGGCGTGGCGCCGCGCCGCTGGATGACGGTGGCGTCGAGTTCACCGATCGGGACCGCGAGACCCTGGGCTCCTGAGGAGGGTCGACCCCCGGGTGAGGACCCGGTAACGCGCGGTAGGCTCCTTTAGAGGCGGTCCCGTCCCTCAGGGCCCCGCTTCAGTCTTGATCTATCGCCTCTTCTTCCGGTACGTGCTGCTGCGCCTCGACCCCGAGGACGCGCACCGCTTGGTCTCCCGGATCCTCCGCAGCACCCGCCGGGTGCCCGGGATCCGGCCGATGATGCGAGCGCTGTTCAGCCCGGAACCCCCTTGCCTCGAGGTCCGCGCGCTGGGGCTGAGCTTCGCCAATCCCCTCGGGGTGGCCGCCGGCGTGGACAAGGAGGCCGACTGGTTCGAGAGCCTCGGCGATCTCGGCTTCGGCCACGTGGAGGTCGGCACGGTTACCGCCGATGGGCAGGAGGGCAACGAGCGCCCGCGCATCCACCGGTTGCCGCGTGACCGGGCACTCCACAACAGCATGGGCTTTCCGAACCCCGGTGCGGCGAAGCTCGCCGGGCGGCTGGGTGCCCGGACTGGGCACCCGGTAGTCGGGGTGAACATCGGGAAGACCCGCACGGTCGAGCTGCAGGACGCCGCCGCCGACTACCGGAGATCGGTTCGCCTGCTCGCGCCTAGCTCCGACTACGTCGTGCTAAACGTGAGCTCGCCGAACACCCCCGGGCTGCGATCGATGCAGGGCCTCGAGGATCTGCGGGCGCTGATCGCGGCCGTGCGCGCCGAGCTGCAGAGCATGGGCGCCGAACCCCCGTTGCTCGTGAAGATCGGACCCGACCTGACGGACGCCGAGATCGAGGCGATCGCCGACCTGGCGGTGGAGGTCGGGCTTAACGGGATCGTCGCCGTGAACACCACCTCCGACGCCGGCGTGCTGCGGCATTCGGGCGAGGAAGCGAGGTCGATCGACCACGGCGGCATTTCGGGTGCGCCGCTGAAGGGGCGTTCGATGGAGGTCCTCAGGCTGCTCTACGCCCGCGCGGGCAGTCGGCTTGTGCTCGTGTCGGTCGGCGGAGTCGAAACGGCCGAGGACGTCTGGGAGCGGGTCGCGGCGGGCGCGACCCTCGTGCAGGCGTACACGGGTTTCGTCTACGGCGGCCCGCTCTGGGCGGCGCGGATCAACCGCAGGCTCGCTCGCAAGGTGAAGGCAGCCGGTCTCTCTTCTCTCGGAGAGCTGATCGGCACGGCCGCGAGCAGCGGTAGCGGAGCGGATCAGGGCGCCGGGGTCCCCCCCGGCTGATCAGGGGTCGCCTGAGGGGGCGGGCCGCAGGTGCACCACGGAGACCCCGTGGACTGCTCTTAATCGCTCCGCGATCAGCGACCGGTGGCAGGCCTCGGGGTCGCGCTCAACGCAGAGCAGGGCGGATGCGCCCTCGCGCGGCAGGCTTTCGACGAACGGCACGAGATCAACGTCGTCGAGGATCTCCTCGCAGTAGCGCCTGCTGTACTCGGGCGCCAGCTCGACGCGCGAGCGCTTCCCCACACCCTGCTGCGCGTCCTCGCGGTACTGAAGCTGCCGCAGTTCGGTCGTGGGCGCCAGCTCCCGGTGATGGCGGTAGGCCACGTCGGCCTGGGCGAGGGCGGCTTGGAGGCGCAGGGAGTTGGCCCAGGAGTACTCGCTGCCGCGCACCCCGCGACGCTGGCGCACGTCGAGCACGAGGCCCACCCCCGCCTCGCGCAAGGCCTCGAGAAACACGGCCTGCGTGAACCCGTACACCCCGATCGTGGCCACCTGAGGCACGGCAGGATCCTCTCAGGGCCCGCGCGTGGCAGGGAGCCGGTGGGCGCTAGAGTCGCCCGCGGCTCGCCAACTGTGGGAGGAGGTCGGGTCGTGCTCGAAGATGTGGTGGGCCTGTTGCGATGCCCGCACTGCGCGGCGGAGCTCGCACGAAGGGAGAGCGCCGTGGGCTGTGCGAACGGGCACAGCTTCGACGTGGCAAGGCAGGGCTACGCGAGCCTGCTGCACGGCGATGCCCAGACCGGCACCGCCGACACCCGGGAGATGATCGAGGCCCGCGAGGCGTTTCTCCACGCCGGCCACTACGAGGCGGCTGCGGACCTGCTCGCTACCGAGTGCGCAGGCGCGGTGGCCGCAGTGCCGGGCGGGGCGATCGTGGATGTGGGCGCGGGCACCGCCTACTACCTCGCGCGCGTCCTCGACAGGTTGCCGCGACGTGTCGGGCTGGCGCTCGACCTCTCAAAGCACGCGCTGCGACGGGCGGCGAAGGCGCACCCACGGATCGGCGCGGTGGCGTGCGATGCCTGGCGGGCGCTTCCGGTACGCACGGGGGTGGCCGCCGTGGTGATGAGCGTCTTCTCCCCGCGCAACGCCGCGGAGATGCGGCGGGTGTTGGGGCCGGGGGGAGCGCTTCTGCTTCTCACCCCCACACCGCGGCACCTCGCGGAGCTGATCCCCGCGCTCGGGCTGCTGAGCGTCGGCGAGCGAAAAGAGGAGCGCCTAGAGGAGCAGCTCGGTCCCTATTTCGAGCTCATCCGGCGGGGCGAGCACGAATGGGTGATGGTCCTCGGCCGCGCCGACGTGGAGCACCTGGTCGGGATGGGGCCGAGCGCGAGGCATATCGATCCCGCGAGGCTTCGCGAGGGGGTCGGGCGCCTGCCAGAGCCGGTGACGGTCACGGCGTCCGTGGCGGTGTCCGTCTTCCGGGGCCTTTGAGGAACGGTTCGAGCACGGCCACCGCGAGGTGATCGCCCTCTGGGCGCCCGTCAGCGGCGGTCTCGCCGCCTGCGCCAGGCGTCGAAGAGGCGCTTCAGGGCGATGAGGCGAAATATTCGTCCAAGCATCTCGGGTGCCTACCCGGAATCCCCTATTGCTATGCCGGAATCGGGCACGCGCGAGCAAATTACCCTCCACTACGGCAGCCGCCCACTCGACCGCACCGACGCCACCGCCGCACCCAACAGAAGTACAAGCCCCCCGATCGCAAACGCTGACGTGACCTCCCGCCGCTCCTTCCGCGTGCCGAGCTGGGAGCCGAGCGCCTTGTAGATCGAGGAGAGCTCTTCGTCGTCCTCGGCCGAGAACGCCCGCCCGCCCGAGGAATCGGCGATCCGCTCGAGCGTCTCGGGGTCCGGGATCGCCGGCAGGCGCGGGCCGAAGT
>JACCUO010000181.1 GCA_013811765.1 Thermoleophilaceae bacterium
GGTGGTGGGGATGTCCGCGAGCGATCCTCGGAACGCTGCGATCGGATCGTCGGCAGCGGGATGGATCACGAGGCTGTCCCCGCGGTCTTCGAGCATCACACGGGAGGTGTTCCAACGCCTGCGGATCTCGGCAGGCACCGAGATCTGACCGCCCCGAGAAATCTTGGTTCGCTTCATGATCATGCACGGTATCATGGTCAAGCAGGTCTACGGCATGAGTCGTCGGTCTCGCCAGTCTTAGCTAAAGGCGCCGCCGCGGACCGCCGATGGGGGGAGCATGTTCGACTTCGAGCAGGCGCTGCGGCGGGTCGTGGAGACGAAGGGCTCCGACCTGCACCTCAAGGTGCCGGCCCATCCCATCATCCGCCGCCAGGGCAAGCTCGAGCCGATTCCGGAGAGCGAGGCGCTCACTCCCGAGGCAACCGAGCAGGTATTTCACGCGATGCTCACCGACCCCGTGAAGCTGCAGGAGTTTGCCGACGAGAACGAGGTCGACTTCTCCTTCGGGGTACCCGGACTCGCGCGCTTTCGCGTCAATGCGTTCAGGCAGCGGGGCTCGATCTCCATCGTCTGCCGCGCGATCCCCTTCGAGATCAAGACCGTCGAGGAGCTCCTCCTCCCACAGGTGATCAACGAGCTGGCCGACGAGGAGCGGGGCATCATCCTGCTCACGGGCACGACCGGCTCCGGCAAGTCCACCACCCTCGCGGCAATGATCGACCGCATCAACACGACGATGGCCAAGCACATCGTGACCATCGAGGACCCGGTCGAGTTCCTCCACAAGGACAAGATGTCGATCATCAACCAGCGCGAGGTCGGCGAGGACACCGGTTCGTTCAAGCGCGCCCTGCGACGCGTGCTGCGGCAGGACCCTGACGTGATCCTGGTCGGCGAGATGCGCGACGAGGAAACCGTGCGCACGGCGCTGTCAGCCGCCGAGACGGGTCACCTCGTGCTCTCCACGGTGCACACGATCGACGCGGCCGAGACCGTGAACCGCATCATCGACTTCTTCCCCCCGACCGAGCAGCGCCAGGCGCGCGCGATGCTGGCGGGCACCCTCAAGGGGGTGATCTCCCAGCGGCTCGTTCCGGCTCCCGACGGCCAGGGACGCGTGGCCACCTGCGAGGTCCTTCGCATGACCGGACGCGTGCGCGACATGATCATGAACCCTGAAGAGACCGGCAAGCTCCCCGAGGTGATCTCCGAGGGTGCCTACTACGGGATGCAGACCTTCGACCAGGCGCTGCTGGCGCACGTGCAGGCCGGGCTCGTCTCGATGGAGGACGCCCTCAGGGCGGCCACCCACCCGCACGACTTCAAGTTGCTCGTGGCCTCCGACGGCCAGCGGTCCACGTCGGTCGAGCAGGTCATGGAGGCCCAGCCGGTCGCCCACCCCGCCGCCGTCTGAAACGACGCGTCGTCTCGTCCGCGCCTGCCGGCGGAGGTCAAATTCGAGCCGTATCGCACGGGGGTACGCGCTCGGCCGTATGCTGGCCATGGTCACACGAACCGATAGAAGGAGGAGCGGTGCAGAGCACCCTCGGGGAGTTCCAGGAGACCCAGTCGCAGGAGGCCTTCGCGCTTCAGAACACGAAGCTGCTGAAGGTGAGCCTCAACCAGATCACCATCCAGGCCAAGCTCGGCTCGATGGTGGCCTACCAGGGCGAGGTGAGCTTCGAGCACGCCGGCTCGGGCGGGATGGGCCGGATGCTCAAGAAGGCCGTGACCGGCGAGGGCACGCAGCTCATGAAGATGAGCGGCACCGGCGAGGCCTTCCTCGCGGACACCGCACAGGAGATCCATCTCATCAAGCTCGAGAACGACGCCATCACCTGCAACGGCGCGAACGTGCTGGCCTTCGACGCGGGGATCGACTGGGACATCCAGAAGGTCCAGGGTGGCGTGTCGAGCATGATGGCGGGCGGCCTCTTCAACATGGCGCTCAACGGCACCGGGTGGGTCGCGATCATCTCCGACGGCCCGCCCGTCCTGCTGAACACCGGCGACGCTCCCACGTTCGCCGATCCCCAGGCCGCGATCACCTGGTCCAGCGGAGTGATCACGAGCGTGAAGACCGATGTGAAGCTTAAGAACTTCATCGGGCGAGGGTCCGGAGAGTCAGTCCAGATGGCCTTTCAGGGCGCCGGCTGGGTGCTGGTCCAGCCGAGCGAGGGCCGCGTGGTGCCCACGCCCGGTGGTGGTGGCGGCATCCTTGGGGGATAGCGGCCGGGGACCGTGGCGAGACGCTCGCCCGCCGCGCCCGTCCGCCGGCCGCCGCGCCCGGCCCCATGCTTCACTTCCTGAAGTATTGCGCTAGACTTGGGCGCAGTGGCTGCCATGAGCACTCG
>JACCUO010000272.1 GCA_013811765.1 Thermoleophilaceae bacterium
AGCGGCAACCGCTCCACGACCGATGCGTGGCCGTCACGCGCGCGCGGGCGCAGGCCAGCGGCCTGGCGGCGCGGCTGCGCTCCCTGGGCGCCGAGGTCGTCGAGGCCCCCGCGATTCGAATAGTGCCCAGGCCGATTGAAGGAGAGCTGGCAAGCCACCTCGAGTCGATCGGCGACAACTCGCTCCTCTGCCTCACCAGCCCAAACGGGGCCGAGCTCCTTTTCGCGGCTCTCGCAGCCACGGGCCGCGACGCGCGGGCGCTTGGCGGCCTGACGGTTGCGGCGATCGGCCCGGGCACGGCGGCCGCACTCGCCGCCCACGGCATAACGGCGGATGTAGTGCCCGAGCGCTCGGTGGCCGAGGCTCTCGTAGAGGCCCTCGGCGACGTGCCGGTGGAAGGCCGAAAGGTGCTCGTGGCGCGCGCGGCGGAGGCCCGCGACGTCCTCCCCGAGGCACTGCGCGAGCGCGGCGCGGAGGTTCGGGTGGTGGCGCTCTACGACACGGTCTCCGAGCCCCTTTCAGAGGAGGCCCGGGCGGGGCTGCGTCGGTCCGACTATGTCACGTTCACCTCGAGCTCCACGGTCACGATGCTGCTCGAAGCACTCGGCCCCGCGGAGGGACTGCCGGAACGGCCAAGGGTGGTCTCGATCGGGCCGATTACCAGCGCCACCGCACGCGAGTGCGGCCTCCGCGTGCACGTGGAGGCCGAGCGCCACGACGTGGAGGGCCTGGTCAGCGCCCTGCTGGAGGACTCGGCCTGATCATCGCGCTACTCATGCCGCTGTCGCCCGACGCAGAGACACCACTATCCCCGCGATGAGCGGGCTTGGCCTCCCGTGGGTGCACCACCGGGAGGCGGACTCGACCAACGAGCGCGCCAAGGCACTTGCCAACTCGGGTGCCCCGCATGGCACGCTCGTGACTGCGGACGAGCAGACGGCCGGCCACGGCCGACAGGGCCGCGCCTGGGTCGGCGTTCCCGGGACCGCGGTTCTCATGTCCGTGGTCGTCCGTGACCTTGGGGAACGCCACGCCCTGCTGCCCTTGACCGCCGCCGTCGCCGTGTGCGAGGCGGCCGAGGCCTGCTCGGGGGCGCGGTGCGCCATCAAATGGCCGAACGACGTCTGGATCGGGGGGAGCAAGCTCGCGGGAATACTGGTCGAGGCGCGCCCCCAGGCGGGCTGGGCGGTGGTTGGGGTGGGGATCAACGTGACCACCACGATCGACGACTTTCCGAAGGGGCTGCACGAAATCGCCACCTCGCTGGCGATCGAGGGATCCAGGATCGGGCAGGGCTCGCGCGATGCCGTGCTGTCGGCGTTCCTCGAGGCGTTCGCCGCACTTCTCCGGCGGGACCGGGACGGGATCCTCGACGAATGGCGCAGCCGCGACGCGCTGCGTGGCCGCCAGATCGCCTGGGACGGTGGGGAGGGCACAGCCGGCGGCATCGATCACAGCGGCGCTCTGCTCGTCGAGACGGGCCGCGGGAAGGTGGCCCTCGAGGCCGGCGAGGTGCACCTGCGGGTCGACGTCTGAATCCGGGTTAGGCCCCTCGAGCACCGGCCTCCGTCGCTACGTCGCGTCGCCGGCGGGCTCAGGGGCCCCGGACGCCTCGCTGCCGTTCCGGGCCTCACGGCCGTTCTGGACCTCGGCACCGCTCTGCGCCTCGGCACCGTTGCCGCCCTCACCCTTGCCGCCCGCGCGCCCACGGCGCCTGCGGCCTCCGCGGCGCCTGCGGCCCTTCGGAAAGTTCCTCAGCAGCTCGCGGGCCAGCGCCGAGGGCTTGCGCGCCATCCGCATCCGAGCCCCGTCGAGCACCTGTTGTGCCTCCGGGGTGTGCGCAAGCGAAGCGGCCAGTAGCGCCGCCTGCAGCCGGCGGTCCTGCTTCTTGCAGGCCTGGACGAGCCGGCGGGCGTTGCGGGCGTGGGCCCCACCGGATGAGTTCACGAGCAGGCCGAGCAGGCGCTTTGTCTCAGGCCAGCGCGACACGGCGTACTCCTCGTGCACCTCACGGCTGTACTCGGCCAGATGCCACAGCCAGCGGCTGGCCTGGTCGCGGCGGCCGATGGGCCGTTCGGCGAGGGACTGGAGCAGGACCTTGACCCCTTCACGGCGCTCCTCGCGAGTCCAGCCACCCACGATCTCGACGGCCTCGTCGAATGCCTCGGGGTCGCGCAGCGCACCGACCTCCTGCAGCGCGCGGACGCGCAGCTGCGAATTGCGGTTGCGCTGCAGGCAGGTGATGAGGTAACGGCGACGCAGTTCGCCGGTGCTGTCGAAGTGCAGCATCGCCTTGGCGCGGCGCCAGTTTCCCGACGCCACGCGGGCTCCGGCAAGCGCAGCCCACGCATGCTGCTCTCCCCACGACAGGTGCTCGACGGCGATCCTCCAGAGCTCGCGCTCGAAGACCTGCGCGCGACGCTCCTCGTCGGCGGTCACGGGCACCACGCGGCGCTCGACGCGCAGCCGCCGACCGCGACCACGGCGTACGGGGCCAACCACGATCGCGCCTCCCCGGTACACGTCGCGGTCGAGCAGGCTGTGAAGCGTGACCACGGGGTCGTCGTTAGGGGTGGCCGGGTGCACGAAGTCCACGACGATGCCGGCCTCCTTGCCCTGCTGCCGGCGGGTCACGCGGCCCACGCGCTGCTGGTAGATCCGCCGCGAGGCGGTCGGGGCCAGGTGCATGCACACGGTGGCCCGGGGCGAGTTCCAGCCCTCGGCGAGCAGCTGGGCGTTCACGAGCACGTCGATCTCTCCGCGCTCGTAGGCGGCCAGCACGCGCGTGAGCTCGCGCTTGGGGGTCTCGCCCGACACGGCCTGCGCCTTGATGTCCGCCGCGCGGAACGCCGCAGCCACGTTGTGCGCATGGCGCACACCGGCGGAATAGACGACACCGGGGACGTCTCGGAAGCGCGTCTTGTACAGGTCGGCTACGGCGACGTTGAACGGGGTCTGATCCAGCAGAGCGGCCAGCTCCTCCTGGTCGAAGTCCTGGTCGACCTCCCCGCGGCGCAGGGGCACATTCGAGATCGAGCGCACGCCCACCCCGGGCGGGATGCGCACGCACCGCAGCGGGGCGATCACCCCCCGGCGCGCCGCCTGGGCCAGGTCGAACCGGGAGGTCTGGGTCGGGAAGAGATCGGTCACGTGGCGGGCGATGAGCGCCCCGGTTGCGGTCATGCCCACGAAGACAGGCCCGTGCCAGTTGCGAATCGCGGCACTCGTTTTCTCGCCGAGCGCGGTGTGGGCCTCGTCGCAGATGACGATCGAGTAGGCGTCGGAGATCTTGCCGGCGTTGCGCACGAACCACTGGTAGGTCTCGACCGTGACCGGACCGGTGGCGGGCGGCTCGGTGTCGCTGCCCAGCAGCGCCGCCCGCACGCGCTTCTTGTAGCCGCGGTCGGACAGCTCGCCGTTGAACTGATCTACGAGGTTGCGGCGGTGCGTGAGGATCAACACTCCCCCGGTACGGGACGCCTCCACGAAGCCGAGCGCCGCGACGGTCTTGCCGGCGCCGGTGGCGTGCTCGAACCAGAACCTCCGCGCGGCGTTGGAGTCCTCGGGCGGCGCGGCGGTGGCGGCCTCCTCCGCGGCCTCCTCCGCCGCGTCCCAGTCGAGCGGCTCGTCCTCGTCGGCGAGATCCTCATCGCCCTCGATCTCGACCTCACCGGACGGCAGCTCTTCGATGGCCGCCGCCGGGCGCGCCCCGTTGCCGCTCCCATTGCGGGCCGCCGCCACCTGTGACTCGGCGGTGAGGGCTATGAGAGTGCCCGAGAGCGCGTCCACCTGGTGGGCGGAGAGCACGGTGCCGTCCTTGAGCCTCGGCTCCTCCTGGGCGAGCACGCGCTCGAGCCCGAGGATGAGCGAGAACTCCCGGCGCCACGCCACCGATGGCTCGTCCCGGCCGGCGGCCATCTCCTTCATGGCCGCATCGAGGGCGCGGCGGCGCGGCGTTCCGGGCATGAGCGCCGTGGCAGAGTCCTCGCCCTCCAGCACGAACGGCTCACGGCAGAACTCTTCGGCGCGCTGGAAATCCGCGCCCGATACGGGCGCCGCCTCAACCAGGGAAGTGCTCTCAGCCAATCGTGGCCTCTGTTCTGTAAGGAAGACGCAGGGCTGCTGCTCCGCGGTGGAAAAAGGGGCCGTCGCGGCACAGCGGTCCAGACGTCGTGTCGCCGCCCGTTGGTCTTTTCCCGAGGGCGGCGCGGGGGCGCAAGGCATCCAATGCCCTGCGTCTACGCGTATTACAGCACAAAGCCGTCGACCTGCAACCCTTTCACTCTGAAATGCGAACCATTCTGTGCATTCTGATTTCCGCCGCGGCAATCGCGGGATGCGGTGCCGGGGGCGATCCCAAGAGCGCGGCGCCGCCCCAGCGGGAAGCCGAGTCGGCCTTCGCAGGGGCCCCGGCGCCTCTGGCCAAGCTGCACTCCGAGGCAAACGAATTGATCGGCGGCGGGCGGGCGGCGTTCGAGGCCCGGTTGAAGGAGCTGAAGGGCTACCCGGTGGTCGTGAACAAGTGGGCCTCCTGGTGCGGTCCGTGTCGCGCGGAGTTCCCTTTCTTTCAGAAGCAGTCCGTCGATCGTGCGAAACGGGTGGCCTTCGTCGGCGTGAACGGCAACGACAACGACGCCAACGCCAGGGACTTTCTCGCCCAGTTCCCGGTGAGCTTCCCCAGCTACAAGGATCCCGACCTGAAGGTCTCTGCCTCCTTCAACGGCGTCGCGGCCTTTCCGAGCACGGCCTTCTATGACTCCAAGGGAGAGCTGGCCTATCTGAAGCAGGGCGGCTACGCCACCGAGCAGAAGCTCGTCGAGGACATCGAGCGTTACGCTCGCTGAATCGGGTCGAAGGGCGACACGCAGGTGGGGCGCGTCTGCACCAGACGGCTCCTTGAGCACGCGATCGGCGGGGGGCGACATGCCTGAGCTGCGCATCGACCCCCTGTCGGGGCTGCGGGTGATAGTCGCCGCCGAGCGCGGCGACCGTCCCGGGGCGTGGCTCACGCCGGGCCCGCGCCCTCCGATCGACCCGGAGACCGATCCGTTCCGCGAGGGCCATGAGGACCGCACGCCCCCGGAGCTCTACGCGCTGCGTCCCGGCGGGGGCGGCGCCGACACGCCGGGATGGCGCGTGCGCGTGATCCCCAATCTCTATCCCGCGCTGGTCGCCGGACGTGCGGATACCTCGGACCCGCTCGCGTCCGGCCGCGGCGATCCGGACCTGTTCGCCGTGCGCCCGGCCGGGGGAGCGCACGAGGTGATCGTGAATGCTCCTGAGAGCGTTTCATCGCTGCACGACATCGGTCCCGCCGGGCTCGGCGAGGCGATGGGCGTGTGGCGCGAGCGCATCCGGGCCAACGCCGGCTCCGCGTACGTCCACGTGATCGTCAACGAGGGCAGGGAGGCTGGGGCCTCCCTGCCCCATACCCACGCGCAGGTCTATGCCCTCCCGTTCGTCCCGGCGGCCGTGGCCCGCGAGCGCGAACGGTTCACCGCGTACTCCGACCGCACCAATGGGCGCAACCTGCTGGCGGACCTGCTCCAGGAGGAGGTCCGCCGGCGCGAGCGCCTGGTGGCGGTGGACAGCGAGGCGGTGGCCATCTGCCCCTTCGCCTCGCAGGTGCCCTTCCACGTCCAGATCGTCCCGCGTGCGCCGGCAGCGCGCTTTGAGGATGACGGGGCCCTCGGGGCGTCGTTGCTGCATGAGGTCCTCGGCCGGCTTGCCACGGCGCTCGGAGGTCTGCCCCCGCTCAACCTCTGGGTGCGCACGGCGCCGCCGGGCGCCGAGCGCTTCTGCTGGCGGATCGATCTGATGCCCCGGCTGGCCCAGCTGGCGGGGCTCGAGCTGGGCACGGGCGTGCACCTCAACGTGCTGGCGCCGGAGTCGGCCGCGGGGCGGTTGCGCGAGGCAGAGCCGGGCGCGTGATCGCGCTGACGGTGGTGATCGCGGTGGCCACCGCGATCGGCTTCGGTGCGGAGAACCGGATGGGGGAGCGTGCCGAACTGGCGGCGCGGCGGGTCACCCAGCTGATGCTGTGGGGCCTGCTGCCGCCGGTCGCGTTCCTCAACATCGCCGCGCTCGAGCTCACCGCCCAGGTGGGAGCCGGCATCGCGTTCGCCTACGCGGCCCTCCTGCTCACGGGTGCAATCGCCTACTTCGTCGGCACCTACCTGCTCCATCTGCCGCGGCCCGCGGTCGGCGCGCTCGTGCTTGCCTCCGCGTTCGCCAACACCGGCTACCTGGGCCTGCCGTTCAACGCGGCCCTTTTCGGGCTCGATTCCGTGCCGACCGCCGTGGCCTACGACGTCCTCGTCACGACGTTCGGGATTCTCACGATCGGTTTCTCCATCGGAGCCGCGTTCGGCACCGTGGCGGAGCGCCCCCGCGAGCGGGTCGCGGCCTTCTTTGCCCGCAACCCGCCGCTGTGGGCCTGCGCGCTGGGCTTCCTCGCGCCAGAGGCGCTGGCGCCCGAATGGGCGGTCGAAGCCTCACAGATCGTGGTGTTCGCGATCCTGCCCCTCGGCTTCTTCGTGGTAGGTGTCACGCTGGCCGCCGAAGCCGAGGAGGGCGGGATGCGCTTTCCTCCCCCGCTCACCGCAGCCGTCGGCACGGCGCTGGGCCTGAAGCTGCTGGTGGCCCCGGCGATCGTGCTCGCGCTCTCCCAGATGGTGCTCGAGGTGCCCGACACCTACCTGGTGCAGGCGGCAATGGCGAGCGCCATCAACGGGATCGTGATCGCGCACGAGTATGGCCTCGATCGCGGTCTTCTGGCGGCGGCGATCGCCTGGTCGACCGCCGTCGTCGTGGCGGCGGGCCTGGTGGTCGCCGCGCTCGGGTGATGTAGGGTCGCCGCCTCCATGGCGCCCTCCTCACGCCCGATCCCGATGTTCGCCGCTGAGCCCCCGCAAGAGCCGCTGCCCTACGGCCGCTGGGGGGAGGCCCTAGCCGAGCACTTCATCCGTGCCGCGGGAAAGATCGAGACCGACCAGGAGCTGGGTGAGCCGGGAGATGTCACCTGGTTTCCCGACCGCACCTGGGGCGGGCGCACCTACGTGCCCGGGACCGCTTCCACCGAAGGGGGCTTCGAGCTGTTCGGCTATGTCTCCTATACCCGCGAGCACGAGGGCGCCCAGGCAGCCGACTTCGCCGCGGCGATGGACTACACCGATGAGACCGCCGAGGCCAACCCCGAATGGTCGCTCGACCTCTCCGACCAGGAGATCGGGCACTGGCGCGGCCCCGACGGAAAGCGCGGCCTGATCACCCTCGTCTGGGGCGTGGCGCTCGTGCCCCACGGTGCGGTGGCCACGTGTGAGCTCGGCCCGACCACCACCGACCAGTGCGCCCTCGTGGACGAGCGCTTCACCCTCGTGTCCCTGGACGGCTACGCGGGTGACTTCGTGGAGGTGCGGCTGTTCGGACCGGAGGGCGCCGAGCTGGCCACGGAATCTCTTTACGAGGAGGACTAGTGAGGAGTGGCGCGGGCTATCGTCTGCCGCGAGCCCCGATAGCTCAGCCGGATAGAGCGACTCCCTCCTAAGGAGTAGGCCGCTGGTTCGAATCCAGCTCGGGGCACTGCCATATTTCCCTGCATCTGGCCAGATTCGATGGCAGAGCGGCTTCCTCAGTAGTCCGTCACGGAGGTGGGTGGGAACAAAAGTGGGAACGGGCGCCGGAGTTTTGTCTCGGGCTTGATACGGTGCCGGGCGCCGACCTACTCCTTGCCGTTCCCACGCTCGTGACCACCAAGCTCGCGGAGATCCGTACTGATCACGAAGGCGCTCCGTTGCCTGCAGGCGTCTACGCGGTTGCCAAAGAGGATGGCTCCATCGTCGGCTACAAGGTGCG
Organism: Thermoleophilaceae bacterium; assembly: GCA_013811765.1. GTDB lineage: Bacteria > Actinomycetota > Thermoleophilia > Solirubrobacterales > Thermoleophilaceae > JAAYBF01. The sequence goes on from JACCUO010000272.1 coordinate 7,855, forward strand.
CTGGCGCGAGGAGGACGAGAACGGGGTGCGCCGCAATGCCGCGAAGCGGTTCTCGGCGCGAAAGCTCGGCTCGCTCGACCGTGCGCGAGAGGAGGCGCGGGCCTACCGCGAGGGAGCGATGGAGATCGCGCGACGGGGAGAGATTGTCTTGCGCTCGGAGGCAGCGGCGCGTATGACCGTCGACGACCTCTTCAAGGAGTGGCTTTCCGAACACGCGGCGAGGAACCTCTCCGAACGGTACGCGACCGATGCAGTTCGCTGGTGGGACCGCGAAATCGCCGCGCGGTCAATTGCGCGGGTGCGCCTCGCCCGCCTCGCCGAGGACCCGGCGCTCATCACCCGGTTCCACGACGAGCTCAGCCGTGCTGGGCTTACCGCATCGTCGCGCGTCCAGGTGCTGAAGATCCTCCGGTCGGTCCTGAGGTGGGGACGTCGCCGCTATCCGCGCACGCTAACAGTCGAGTTCTCAGGCCTCTTCAAGCTCCCGTCCCAGCAGCGCCAGCGGCTGATCTACGCGGCGGACGCCGTGGCGTTGGAGCGCCTTGTCGAGGCGGTGGCCCGCCGCCAGGCACGCGACCCGCTCCTCCCTCTTCGCGACGCCGCGCTGGTGGCCGCGATGGGCTTCACGGTCGCCGCGCGCCCGTCCGAGTGGCTGCACTCGGCGAGTTGGGGCGACGTGTACGAGGACACTGTCGAGTTCCAGCGTCCGGAGGGCCTCCGAGGTGAAGACGATCAACCTCGGGAGGCTGCGCTTGACGAGTTCGAGTCCGGGCTGAAGACGGGGGCCAGAGCCGCCCTGTTGTTCCCGAACGCGCGCGAGCGCCTACGCGTCTACCGCTCGGCGCTCGAGGCACGCTGCGGGCCTCAGCCCGACCATGGACTCGTCTTTCAGGCGCTCGGCGCAGACGGGCCGCTGTGGTGGGAGGACGGCGCCCCAGCGGCCTGGACCGCGGACGACTACAAGCGCTGGACGGCCAGAGTCTGGCGCCCGGCGCGGGAGCGCGCCGCGAAGGCGGCCGACGTGCCCAAGGGCCTCGCCACGATGCGCTTCTACGATCTCAGACACACCGCGATCTCTATGGCGCTCCACTCCACTCTGGTCATGACCAGACACGGGATGGACCTGCACAACCTCGCCGCCTGGGCCGGCCATGACGTTCAGACCCTGCAGCGGAGGTACTCCCACATCATCGCGCGCTATCGGGCAACTCAGCCGATCGACCTTACGCGTGAGTTCGCCAGGGCGAGGGAGGAGCGCCCGCTCAAGCCGGCCGGGGACCTCCCCGGGCCTCAGCGGGCCGCCCAGCGGAGGAGACGCGCGAGGCGCGCGTCTGTCGCGCTCGAGCAGCGGTGAGTAGCTCCAGGTTTTCGCTCTTTGTTCGCCCTTCGTCTCTCTTCCCCAGACGGACTCCTCCGACTGGCTGCGATCCAGCTGGCTCGGTTGCCTGACTGATCACCTCCGCCATTAGCCACGCGCGTAGATCGCCGTATCGGATCCTCACGCTGCGACCGTTCCCGTCCCGGT
>JACCUO010000273.1 GCA_013811765.1 Thermoleophilaceae bacterium
GCGCAAGAGAGACCGATGACGCCCGCGCCGATCACGACGAGGTCGTAGGCGCTGCGGTTCGGCGCGGGTGGATGAATGTGCTCTGCCTCCGCCGGCATTACCCGGATCAGGTTCCACGGTCGGCGACCGCTGAGCCGCCCTCTCAGCCGGGTGTGCCCGGCTCCCGTCACTGCAACATCAATCGTACTCCCGCCCGCGAATCGGCCCTCCCCTTCCGCACGCACCTGCGACGATTCAGTGCGTGATGGGCCCAACTGAACGCCGCGCCCGCCTCGCGCGGGCACGCCTGTACTTCGTGACTGACTCGACTACCACGCACTCGGTGCTCCGAGAAGCACTCGAGGGTGGGGCGGACATGCTCCAGCTGCGGGACCTGGACGCGAACGATGACGAGTTGCTGGCCGCCGCTGCCGAGTTCCGCGCGCTCTGCGACGAGCACGGGGCGCTCCTATGGGTCAACGACCGACCCGATCTCGCGCTGCGCGCGGGGGCCGACGGGGTGCACCTGGGACAGGACGATCTGCCGGTGCCAATCGCGCGGGAACTGGTAGGCGAAGACCTTTTGATCGGGCTCTCCACGCACTCGCCGGCGCAGCTCGAGGCCGGCATCGCCGCCGGTGCCGACCAGCTCAGCGTAGGACCGGTCTGGCAGACCCCCACAAAGCCGGGACGGCCCGCCACCGGACTCGGGTACGTGCGCCATGCGGCGTCTATGCGCCCGCCGGTGCCGTGGTTTGCCATCGGGGGTGTCACCTCCCAGAACGTGGATGAGGTCGTGGCGGCGGGGGCCGAGCGTGTCGTGGTCGTGCGCGCGATCGCCGACGCAAGCGACCCGCGGGCCGCCGCCGCCAAGCTGCGCGCAGCGCTCGGAAGGAGCACGGTTGGCGCAGCGCAGTAGCCGCAAGCGCCGCAAACAGCAGCGGCGCAGCGGAAAGCCGGCCCCTGGAGGCCGGCCCGCGGACGCGCAGGAGGTCAAGGCGGAAGGCACGGACACCATGGCGCGCGGCTACGCTCGGGGACGCGCGAGGGACGAGGCTGCCCGCGCGGCCCTCAAGCCTCTTGCCGCGGGGGAGCGCCCTGGAGCCGTCACCGTCGGGGCCCTGGTAGCCGCCGCGCTCGCGCTGGCCGAGCTCGTCTCCTTCGGGTTCGGCTACTCGCCGGGCGAGGACGAGAGGATCCTTCGCAGCGTGGTGGCGGTCGGGCTGCTCGGGACGATGGCTTGGGGAATGTGGCGCATCCGTTACTGGGCGGTCCTCGGGATGCAGACACTGCTTGGCATAACGATCGTCTTGGCTTCGGCGGCCGCGATGTTCGCGGCCAATCTCAAGGCTGTGGTCCTGGTGCTGGCCATCGTGCTTCCCGCCGGGACACTGTTCTGGTTCCTCGTGAAGTCGATGGCGCGGATCCAGATGCCGGAGCGCCCGATCACATAGGCTCGAGGCCCATGCCCGAGAGCAAGTACGACTGCATCGTCATCGGCTCCGGACCCGGAGGTTATGTGGCCGCCATCCGCGCGGCCCAGCTCGGGATGAAGACCGCGGTGATCGAAAAGGGGAACGTCGGCGGGCGCTGCCTGAACGAAGCGTGCATCCCGGCGAAGGCGGTTCTGCGGGTGGCGGACGTGTACACCGAGGTCACCGAGGCAAAGAGCTTTGGCATCACCGCCTCCGGCATCGAGTTCGACTTTGGCGGGGCGGTCAAGCACCGCGACAAGGTCATCAAGACGTTGACCGGCGGCGTGGCCATGTTGTTCGAGAAGAACAAGATCGACCTGATCGACGGGTTCGGTTCGGTGACCGATGACGGCAACGTCAAGGTCGGCGGCTCATTCGACGGCTCGGAGATCGAGGCGGGCACCGTGGTCCTCGCGTGTGGCTCGGTACCCCGGCCGGTGGCCGGCCTCCAGTTCGGCGGGCGGATCCTTGACACATCCGCCACCTGGCTGATCGGGGAGCAGCCCAAGCGGCTCGCGGTGATCGGCGCAGGGGCGTCGGGCACGGAGGTGGCGTCGGCCTTCGGGCGGCTCGGCACCGAGGTTCTGCTGCTCGAGGCGCTCGATCAGATCCTCCCGCTCGAGGATGTCGAGATCGCCAAGGCCTGCGCGCGCGAGATCGCCAAGCA
>JACCUO010000202.1 GCA_013811765.1 Thermoleophilaceae bacterium
AGGTCGAGAACTTGAAGCCCTTGCGGTAGTCGAACTTCTCCGCGGCGCGAACCAGGCCGAGCGTTCCCTCCTGGATCAGGTCGAGGAACGGCAGCCCCTGGTTGCGGTAGTTCTTGGCGATCGAGACCACCAGACGCAGGTTCGACTCCACCATCTTCTGCTTGGCGTCGAGGTCACCGCGCTCGATCCGCTTGGCCAGGTCGACCTCTTCCTGGGCGGTGAGCAGGCGGACCTTGCCGATGTCCTTGAGGAACAGCTGCAGGCTGTCCGTGGTCATGTCCGGCTTCAGGTCGATCGTGGCCTTCTTGCGGCGGCCGCGCTTGTCGGGGGCGCGCTCCACCTGCGTCGAGGCGGTCAGCGCCGGGTCGATCTCCTCGACCAGCTCGATCTCCGACTTCTCGAGGTGGGCGTGCAGGTCCTCGATGTCGCCCTCGTCGAGCTCGATCTCGGCCAGCGCCGTGGCGACCTCGCCGTACGTGAGCACGCCGGCCTGCCGCCCCCTTGTGAGGAGCGTCTTGACTTCTTCCAGCTCTTGGAGTTCCCCAACTGACATATTCATTACCTCGGAAAAGGGCTTGGGCGCGGGCCTCAGGCCATTCAAACAGACGCTGCAATCATACCGCTATCTTTTCTGAAGTCAAGCAGCCCAACATGGGTGGAGCCGCTCGAGCGCCCTACCAGCGGCCGCTTTACATACCCGGAAAGCGCGAATTGGATGTACGCCTGACGACAACTAGACTGCGCCACCGATGAGTGGCGTAGAGCCCAACCTACCTGGAAAGTAGATGCCGGTCTCCGCGGGCGAGGCGCATCGCGCGCCATGGCGGACGGCCAAGGACCTCTACCGGAAGCTCTACGAGGACAACGTTACCGGCCTCTCGGGCATGGTCGCCTACAACATGCTCCTCTCGGTTTTCCCGCTGGCGCTACTGGCGCTGTTCATCGCCGGCCGGGTCCTGGAGAGCGGAGACCTCGAGCAGAGCGTCCTCCAGGACCTGCGTCAGCTCTTTCCTACCGCGACCGACAAGACGCTCACCCAGGCGCTCGACCGGGTAAGCGGGTCCTCGACCGGCTTCGGCGTCGTCGCGCTCGTGACAAGCGTCTACATAGGCTCCTCGTTCTGGGGTGCGATCGACACGGCGTTCTGCCGGATCTATCACGTGCGCTGCCGCACCTGGGTGGAACAGAAGCGCTTCGCGCTGGCGATGCTTGTGGTGGTCCTCCTGTTCATGGCGGCGACGGTGGCGGTGCCAACCCTCCAGAGTCTGTTGGTGGCGAGCGCCGACGACCTTCCCCTGGGACTGTCCGAGATCAAGGGCCTCGTCTATGCGCTCACGCTCCTGGCCGGCCTGCTCCTTCTCTTCTTGATCCTCTGCGTCATCTACTGGACGGTGCCCAACAGGCTGGTGCCGTGGCGCGCCATCTGGCCGGGCGCCCTGGCGGCGACCATTGCGATCGGAGTGGTGGACTACGCGTTTCCGGCCTATCTCTCGAACATCTCCACGATCGCCCGCTTCGGGACGACGTTCGTGTTCGTCCTGATCGTCCTCCTGTGGTTCTACGCGCTCGCGATCATCATCCTGGCCGGAGCGACGATCAACGCGATGCGGTTCGAGATCCACGACACCGGTGAGCTCAGCGTGGGCCAGGGGTCATCCTGACACTCCGGGTGACAGGAGGTGAACCTATTGTGCCCCTGCGATCCCCACCGATAGTATATGTTTCTTACACCATGCCTTCGTCGAAAGAAGCGCCCAGCTGCCTGATCATCGACGAGCATCCGGTGATCCGGCAAGGCGTGGTGGCGCTCTTGGAGTCCACCTGGGAGGGTGCCAAGGTGACCGACGCCGAGAACCTCGAAGCCGCGCTCGAGTTCGCGAGCGGAACGCCCCCCGAGGTCGTGATCGTCGACCCGTGGCGAGCCGGCGCGGACATCGGCGAGCTGGTCAAGCGGCTGAGCAAGAGCCTCGGGGCCCCGATCGTGATCTTCACGGCAGACGGCGGAGCGCGGCTGCTCAGCGAGGCACTGAAGGCGGGGGTGAAGGGCTACGTGCGCAAGGACTCCCCCCCCACCGACCTCATCCGGGCGATCGAGGCGGCGCGGGCCGGAGAGTTCTACGTGGATCCCGGCCTTTCCTCCACGATCGTGCTGGAGGAGGGCGACCGCACGCTGAGCTCACGTCAGCGAGAGATCCTGCAGATGCTCGCCGACGGCATGGCCACCGACGTCGTGGCGAAAGACCTCGGCCTCTCCACCGAGACCGTCCGCACCCATACCAAGCGCATCCTCGCAAAGCTCGAGGCCTCAACCCGTACGCAGGCGGTTGCCATCGGCATCCGCTACGGGCTGATCGAGTAGCTCCCTCCCGCCGCGCGGGCTGCCTGGGAAGATCCGCACGTGGCGGAGCTGATCGGGATCGACGAGGCCCGGCGCCGGGTGCTTGCGGAGGTTTGGCGCCCTGCGGCCGAGGACGTCCGGCTCGATCGGGCGCTCGGACGCGTGCTCTCCGAGGACGTGACGAGCCCGGTTGATGTCCCCCCGTTCGACGCGTCGGCGATGGACGGGTTTGCAGTAGCCGGGACCGCCCCGGCGGAGCTCCGAATCACAGGAGAGTCGCGCGCCGGATGGCCCTCGTCGGTGGGCGTGGAACCGGGAACCGCGGTGGCTATCTCCACCGGCGCGGCCATCCCCACCGGTACGGTGGCGGTCGTGCCAGTCGAGTGCACCGCCCGACTCGGTGGCTCGGTGCGGGTGGAGGAGGTGCCCGAGAACGCCAACGTAAGGCGCGCCGGCGAGGATGTACTTGCAGGAACGGTGGTGATGAGCGCCGGCCGAGAGCTCGGTCCGGCGGCGATCGGCGTGCTGGCAGGCGTCGGGCTTGCCAAGGCGCCCTGCGCGCGCAGGCCGAGGGTCTCCCTGGTGGCCACCGGCGACGAACTCGTCGAGCCCGGCCTCGCGCTCGCTCCCGGGCGCATATGGAGCTCCAACCCGCTCGCCCTCGCCGGCCAGATAGCGCGCGCGGGGGGCGAGGTGGCCCTCAGCCAGACCGTCCCGGACGAGCCGCGAGCCACGCGCGAGGCGCTCGAGCGCGCGCTTGCCTCCGCGGAGGTGGTCTGCGTTTCGGGCGGCGTGTCCGTGGGGGCGCACGACCACGTGAAGGGCGCGCTCGAGGAGCTGGGGGTGGCCGAGCGCTTCTGGGGAGTCGCGCTGCAGCCCGGCAAGCCCACCTGGTTCGGCGTGGCCTCCCGGCCAGCCGGCCGGGCGCTCGTCTTCGGGCTGCCCGGCAACCCGGTGTCGGCGATGGTCACCTTCCACCTCTTCGCGCGTCCCGCTCTGCGGGCCCTCCAGGGCGCCGATCCACGACCGAGGACCGCCTCAGCCGTTCTCGACGGACCCCTGCGCCGCAACCCCCGCCGGGCGCAGGCCGTGCGCTGCGCTCTCAGCGCGCGCGAGGATGGCTGGCACGCGGTCCCGACCGGGCCCCAGGGCTCGCACGTCATGACATCGATGCTGGCCGCCGACGCCCTCGCGATGGTGCCAACCGGCCAGGGAGAGCTTGCGTGCGGCGAGCGTGTGCGGGTCGAGCTTCTCGAGGGGGCGGTCTGAGGTGACTCCACTAGGTTTCCCGCGGTGAGAAAGCACGATCCGAGACAGGCAATCGGACGGCGCCGGCAGGCACGCGCGCGCGTGCGGATCGTCGATGTGCCGGAGTCCGAGGCACCCCCGGACGGCAGCGTCACCACCAAGCAGGCGGCGGAGGTCACGCTTCCACGTTCGGAGCTCGACCGGATCTGGAACGCCGAGTACCTGGAACGCCTCGCGGCGACCTATTGGCGTTTTCTCACCCGCGTCTCACTCGGGCTGCTGCGGGTCCTCTACACAGCCGACACGCGCGAGATCGTCCTGCTCGGCAGGCCATTCGTCCTGTTGCGCTTTTTGGCCCCGGAGTACGAGATGGCCCCGAACCGCGGCACCGTCACATGGCGGATCGACAAAGGCGTCCTCGTGGCACCCGCAGGCCGGGCGAAGGGCTATCTGCGGATCTCCGTTGAGCGCCTGGAGGACCGCTCCGGGCAGGTCTCGGGCACCGTGACCTGCGAGGTGGCCAACTTCTATCCGCTGGTCGCCGGCTGGGGCTGGTTCTCAAGGATCGGGCGCCACCTCTACCGCATCACCCAGCTGCGGATACACGTGATCGTGACCAACTCGTTCCTGCGCAGCCTCGCCCGTTTGGACCTCGTGCGATCATCGGTGGGCGCCTTCGCCCCCCCGCGAGAGCCGACTCAGGAGCGGGCGGCGGCCGGATGACATGCGCTCCCCCCTAGCGCGGTCTAAGGGTCCGCGCAAGAACTAGCGCTTGCGTGGGCCCTAACCCACCATCTCGCCCGTGATCTCGCGCAGCTTCGCTCGGTCGTGGCGGGCATGCACCTTGCGGACGGTCCCCGAGCGTGACCGCATCACGAGCGACTCCGTGGTCGCCCCTTCGGGCCCCTCGAAGTGCACGCCGGCGAGCATGTCGCCCTCGGTGACCCCGGTCGCCGAGAAGAAGATGTTCTCCCCGGAGACCAGGCGGTCGGTGTCGAGGACCTCCTCGAGGTCGTAGCCGGCCTCGAGGGCGGCCCGGCGCTCCTCGTCGTTCCGGGGCCAGAGGCGCCCGATGATCTTGCCGCCGATGCACTTGATCGCGGAGGCGGACAGCACACCCTCCGGGGTACCGCCGATCCCGTACATCAGGTCGATCGGCGAGCCCTGCGTGACCGCTATCAGGGAAGCGGCGACGTCGCCGTGGGGGATGAAGCGGATCCGCGCCCCCGCCTCGCGGATCTCGCGGACGGCGTCGTCATGGCGCTCGCGATCGAGCATGACCACGACCACGTCTCCCACCGACGTTCCCTTCTCCTTGGCGATCAGCTGGAGGGTCTCGGGCAGCGGGCGCTCCAGGTCGAGCAGGTGCGCTACGTCCTTGGCCGCAGCCATCTTCTCCATGTAGAAGCATGGCCCGGGGTCGAACATCGTGCCGCGGTCGGCGAGGGCGATCACGGCGAGCGAGTTCGGGAACCCCTTGGCGCACAGGTCGGTGCCCTCGAGCGGGTCCACCGCGATGTCCACCTCGGGCGGTGAGCCGTCGCCGATCTTCTCCCCGTTGTAGAGCATCGGGGCCTCGTCCTTCTCGCCCTCACCGATGACGACGGTCCCGTCCATGTGCACGGTGCCGAGCATCAGCCGCATCGCATCGACAGCCGCTCCGTCCGCGGACTCCTTCTCGCCGCGGCCGATCCAGCGCGCCGCTGCCAGCGCCGCGTACTCTGTGGTGCGGACAAGCTCGAGGGCCAGGTTGCGATCCGGCCTTGCGTCGACATTCATCTAGATGACCCCCGGGGGCTTTCGGCCCTCCTTGTAGCGCGACTGGCGTAGATAGCCGCTGGCCGCCATCCCGAGGGAGGCGAACAGCGCCACGAAGTATCCGATCTGAAGAGAGATCTCGATGGCCAGGTCGGTGGCCTCGTCCTTGGGCCGTCCCAGGATGATCCCGTTGCAGAGAACGAGGACGAAGGCGATTATGCCCACGAGCATCGTCACCTCTCCCGGCTTCCAGGTGAGCTTGTGCTCGCGCGCGATGATCCAGGAGAGGATGAAGGGGGCGGCGGCGGCGGCCACGAGGAGAAGATCGAGCAGAGCGAAGGTCTGCCACGCGTTCACGGTGTCGCCCCCACCGGCCCCGGCGAGCCTGGAGTTGCCGTTGTCCTCACTGGTGCCGAACCAGGGCAGGAACAGCGACCCAACGAGCACCAGCGCCGCCGTCCAGCCTGCGTACTCGGCGGGGGTGAGGCGCCCGAGGTCGAGATACCCGCCACGACCTTCCGCCCTCGAAGCTTCCACGGCGCGAAACCTAGCACCGGCCGCTGGGGGCCGCGTGAGGCCATGTGCATGGGCGCCAAACACGTTTAGATGTAAGGCTGCCCGGTTAAGGTTGGACCAGCAGCTGCCCCGTGCGCCCTGACGAAACCCAGACACTGCCCCGCGGAGGGGCCGACCCGCTGGCCGATGAGCGGCCTGGCTGTGCGCCGGGAGAGTGGTACCGGCGCGCTCTCGCGGAGGCCCGCGAGCGCACCTTCTCACTGGTGGCGCCGGTGACCGAGGAGAACCTCGACCGGGTGCACAGCCCACTGATGAGCCCGCTCGTGTGGGACCTGGGGCACATCGCCGCTTTCGAGGACCTCTGGCTCTGTCAGCGTGCCGGTGGGCTCGCGCCGCTGCGGCCGGAGCTGTCCCAGGTCTACGACGCGTCCGAGACCCCTCGCACCGGCCGGGGGGACATCCCCTACCTGCGCCGCGACGATGCGCTGGAGTACATGGGTGACGTCCGCGAGCGAGCGCTCGGCGTGCTCGACCGCGTGGACATCTCTTCAGACGGCGATCGCCTGAACGCGAACGGCTTCGTCTGGGAGATGCTCGTGCAGCACGAGCACCAGCACAACGAGACGATGCTCCAGACGCTGCAGCTCGCCGAGCCCGGGGTCTACGCCCCGGCGCGCCGCGAGATCGAGGTCGGCCCCGTACCCGGGCCCGAGGACGTCGCGATACCCGCCGGTCGATTCAGGATGGGCGATGCCGGCCGCGGCTTTGCCTACGACAACGAGCGGCCCTGCCACGAGGCCGAGCTCTCGTCCTACCGCATCGACCGCACCCCGGTGACCAACGCCCAGTATGCCCGCTTCGTGGAGGACCGCGGCTACGCGAGGCGCGAGCTGTGGAGCCACGCCGGCTGGAACTGGAAGGAGCTCGAGCAGGCCGAGCGACCGCTCTACTGGAGCGCGGACGGACGGGAGCGCCGGTTCGACAAGCTCGACGCGATCGATCCTTACATGCCGGTCATGCACGTCTCGTTCCACGAGGCCGATGCCTACGCGCGCTGGGCCGGCAAGCGGCTGCCCTCGGAGGCCGAGTGGGAGAAGGCCGCGTCCTGGGACGCGGGCGAGGAACGGGCGCGGCACTATCCCTGGGGCGAGGATCCCCCCACGCCCGAGCGGGCCAACCTCGACCAACTCGCCTTCGGGCCGGCCCACGTGGGCGCGCTTGATGGCGCCACCCCCGGCGGCGTCCTCTCTCTGCTGGGCGACTGCTGGGAGTGGACCGCGAGCGATCTCACGGGCTACCCGGGCTTCGCGCCGTTCCCCTACCGCGAGTACTCCGAGGTCTTCTTCGGCAAGGGTCACCGCGTGCTGCGTGGC
>JACCUO010000279.1 GCA_013811765.1 Thermoleophilaceae bacterium
GTCCGACGGCATGAGGGAGGCGCTGAAGAAGGTGCGACCGACGGAGTTCGGGGACATCGTCGCGCTCGTGGCCCTCTACCGCCCGGGCGCGATGCGCCACATCGACACCTATGCCCGCAACAAGCGCCACCCCGAAGCGGTGCGGTACATCGACGACAGACTGCGCCCGATCACCGAGCCGACGTACTCGGTGATCCTCTACCAGGAGCAGTCGATGCTGATCGCAAAGGAGATCGCCGGCTTCTCGGGTGCCGAGGCGGACGACCTCCGGAAGGCCATCGGCAAGAAGAACCGCCAGGCGATGGCGGACCTCAGGCAGCGCTTCGAGGAGGGCGCCCGAGCCACGGGCACGGACAAGCGGGTGATCGACGAGCTCTGGTCGGTGAACGAGGCCGCGGCTGATTACAGCTTCAACAAGGCTCACGCCACCTGCTACGGCCTGATCTCCTATCGCACGGCCTGGCTGCGCGCCAACTACCCGGCCGAGTACATGGCGGCGCTGATCTCCTCGGTCATGTCCACCAAGGACAAGGTGCCGTTCTTCGTGTCGTGCTGCGAGGAGATGGGCATCGACGTCCTCCCCCCGGACGTGAACGAGTGCGGCCACCGGTTCGTCGTCGTGGGCGGCAACATCCGCTTCGGGCTCGACGCCGTCAAGAACGTGGGGGCCTCGGCGGTTGACGCGATCATCGCCGCTCGCGAGGAGGGGGGACCGTTCCCGTCGCTGTGGGACTTCTGCCGCCGCGTGGACTGCCGCACGGTGAACAAGAAGGCGATCGAGGCACTCATCAAATGCGGCGCGTTCGACTCCAGCGGCGCCACGCGCACCGGAATGCTCCAGGTGCTCGAGCAGGCCCAGGGAGCCGGGCAGAAGACCCAACAGGACGCCCAGCGCGGCCAGGCCTCCATCTTCGATCTCGGGGATCCGGCGCCCGGCGGGGGCGCCGGCGGCTCGAACGGCGCGCCCGACCTGCCCGTCCCCGCGCTCCCGGACGAACGGGTGCAGCTGAACGCGTGGGAGCGGGAATCGCTCGGCCTGTTCCTTTCGAGCCACCCCCTCAAGGAGGTGCGCCCTGCGCTGAGGGCGCGGGTCGAGCTCTCGCTCGCCGGGCTGCGGGAGCGTCGCGACGGCGAGTCCGTCACGGTCGGCGGCATGATCACCGAGTGCAAGCGGATTCGCACCCGCAAGGGCGATCCGATGATGTTCGCCACCCTCGATGACCTCGAGGGCCAGGTCGAGATGCTCGTGTTCAACTCCGCCTACGCGGCGAACGCCGAGAAGGTGGATGTGGACAAGGTCGTCATCGTGAAGGGGCGGGTCGACCACAAGGAGCAGGGCGAGGTCAAGCTGATCGCCCAGGAGGTGGAGCCCTTCGAGCCGACCGCCGAGGAGGTGCTGGCGGCCGCCGAGGCAGCCGCGGCCGAGCCGCTGGCCCGTCGGCTGACCGTCCACGTCGAGCCCAGCGTGCCCGAGACTTTCCTCGACGACCTCAAGGACCTCTGCCGCAGCTTCCCGGGGGACCACGAGCTCGAGCTGCGCGTGGGGCCCCGCCGGCTCGTGCTCGGCGAGGAGTACCGGATCTCGGCCACCACCGCGTGCCGCACGGAGCTGAGCTCGCTGCCGGGCGCGGGTCTCGCGGCCTGAGCGGAGGCCTGGCGGGGCTCCCTGATGCTTCGCCTGGCCCATCCGGCGCGGCTACACTAGCCACGTGGAGAGAGTCCCCGTCGCCGACCCGCGCGAGCTGCACGAGTGCAGACAGTGCTGCACCTTCTGTGACCGCGTCGTGCACCCCGCCGGCTGCATCGAGTCGGGCTGTCAGTACCTCTACCTGTTCGACGACGAGGAAACCGGCAACCGCTTCATGGGCTGCATGAACAAGGTGTTCCGAGCCGAGATCGACGTAGATGCGTTCGAGGACGCTCAGCGCACGCGCCACGGTTTCGGCGGCGTGAAGATGACGGGTCTGCCGCTGCCCCAGTGCCGCAGCTCGGTCGAGGGTGCCTACGACGGCCACGGCGAGCCGTTTGACTGCGTGAACCCCGGGTTCTTCCAGAAGCCCAAGCCGGCGGACTCCGACGCCGCCTTCGATCTACGCGATCGCCTTTAGCCGGACCTGTTGTTCCCAATGAGCGTCCTGGTCTCTTTCCGAACAACAGGTCCCATATTGGCCTAGATCACACCTTCTTCCGGGCTCGCAGCCCATTGCTCCGCAGCCGTTTCATCCGGTCCATGTCAGCCTTCGCGGGCGCCTTGCCCTCCACGCCCGGCCCCTCGAAGATCGCCGGAAGCGCCTCGAAACGGGGCTCGCTCAGGAAGGCCGCGCAGCCGCGGGAGCCAAGCTCTCCATCGCCGAGGGGGGCATGACGATCGCGGTTCGAGCCGAGCGGGGTCTGGGAATCGTTCACGTGCAGGCAGCGCAGCCGGCCCTCGCCGACGATCGCCACACACTCGTCCATGACGCGCGCGATCCCGTCGGCGGTGCGCACGTCGAAGCCGCTCGCCAGCATGTGGCAGGAATCGAGGCAGAGGCCGAGCCGCTCGTGGCTGCCCGCCAGTTCGATCACCCGCGCGAGCTCCCCGAAGGACCGGCCGAGCGTGTTCCCGGCCCCTGCCGTGTCCTCCAGCAGCAGAGGGCAGGTCTCGGACTCGGCGAGCGCCT
>JACCUO010000246.1 GCA_013811765.1 Thermoleophilaceae bacterium
GCTGCATGCTGGGCGTGCCGAACTGCGTGCCGGCCAGCGTGAGGCCCTCGATGATGATCGCGCCCTTCGCCTTGCTCGCCGCCGCACCGGCCGGTGCCACCGCGGCCAGTGACGCGACGAGCGCCAAGGCGATGAATCCTGCCCTCGGTTTCAACTGGTCCCCTTCCGTTGCTTTCGGCGGGGTGGCACCCGCGCCTCGCCGAATCCTGTACGCCGATCGACCGGCTCTTCGTGACGGTGCCGCGCAGCTCGTGGCGAACGGGGGCTCCCTGGTCCGTCGGGCCCTCGTTGACGCCGGGGAAGTTGGGCGTGAAGTGCAGCCCGAAGGTACACCCACCAGTACTGCCCCATCTGCGGGGCGGACAGGGACTTCAAGTACCTGCCCGACGAGCGCGACGAGTACAAGCGCACTCTCATGGTCTGCACCCTTTGCAACCAAAAGCGACCGAAGCCCGGGCAGGTCAAAGTGGACTGGCGGCGGGATCTCAAGTAGGGCGCGCCCCGGTGCGATATCAAACCGATATCGTAAGCGACATCTCGTAGATACCGCGACGGGGAGTGACCAGTGTCAGAAGCGGAGGAGCGCAGGAGGCCATGCGACATCACGCGTCTTGTATTGAAGGCGGTCAAGGGGCTGCCCGAGGAGGAGCAACGAGCAGTCTTCGAGTACTTCTTCGAGCAGGGGATCGCCCTACCCCAGCGGCTGCCATCTGCCATCGGTCCTTTCGTCCAGCAGGCGCAGCCCATGTTCGGCGCGCAGAAATCGATGGGGTCTGAGCAGGTCACGATCCCGGTGCGGCTCTCCGAGGCGCAGCATCAGCGGCTCAAGCAGTGGGCTGCGGAGCACAACTTTCCGATGGCCGTCGTCGTCCGGGGGCTGATCGAGCGGTTTCTCGATGACTGGGAGCAGCGGGCCCGGCGAACCCCTGCATGAGCGGCCAGCCGACTCCCGCGCGCGACCCGAGGAGGGCGCGCGCGCAAGCGGGCCGGGGGCTACGCTCCGGCGACCGTCTTGTCGCGGAAGCGTCCGCGCAGCCCGAAGGGCGCTTCGGAGTAGCCGCCCAGCGCCGAGCAGCTCGGCTTGGCGTTGCGCGTCAAGCTCTGCGGCAGGCAGGTGAACTGGCCTCTCATCGTCCCGCGCGCCTCGAGGTCCTCGAACCTCCCGGTGGCGTCGACGACCTTGAACCTGCCCGTGAAGCTCAGGCCGCCCGTGGTGGGGACCGGACCGCCGCCCGCAAGTCGCACCGAGCGGGCTGAGCTGGGCCGGAACCTCGCCTTGTAGCTGCTGACGATCTGGTCTGCCCTCATGCCGTTCACGCAGAGGAAGGTCGTGATCGTGCCCTCGATCGTGCCTACGCCGATCGACCGGCTCTTCGTGACGGTGCCGCGCAGCTCGTGGCGAACGGGGGCTCCCTGGTCCGTCGGGCCCTCGTTGACGCCGGGGAGGTTGGGCGTGAAGTGCAGCCCGAAGGTGTTCCACGGCGGGAAACCGGTCGCGCACGTGATCGTCGAATACGTGAACGTGTCGCCCTCCGTCACGGGAATCGAGACAGTGTCGGTCGCGACTGGCTTTCGGCGGGGTGGCACCCGCGCCTCGCCGAGTCCTGTACCCCCATCCCCCAGCGCTTACCACCTACGTCACGAGCGCCGTGAGCTCCTCGATCAGTCCCGCCGGCGCCACGACGATCCCGCTCGGCAGCGGGCCCTCCTGCGCCAGGGAGTTCACCTGCAGCCCGGCCGCCTCGCACAGCACGCCACCCGCCGCGATGTCCCAGATCTGAACGCCTCGCTCGTAGAACGCGTCGTAGCGCCCCGCCGCCGTCCAGGCGAGATCCAGCGCAGCGCTGCCCATCCGCCGTACGTCGCGCACGCGCGGCAGCAGCCGGCCGATGACCTCTGCCTGCGCAGCGCGCACGCCGGCGTCATAGGCGAACCCGGTGGCGATCAGCGCCTGGGCGAGCTCGGCCTGCTCCGATCCCCGGACGGCGGCCCCGTTGAGCGTCGGCGGTCCGTTCGCGCGCGCGCCCGCGAAGAGCTCCTCGCGCAACGGGTCGTAGACGACGCCGGCGACGCCGCCCGCGTCGTCGTGGACCGCAATGCTCACGCACCACTGCGGCAGGCCGTAGAGGAAGTTGACGGTGCCGTCGAGCGGGTCGACGATCCAGCGCAGCTGCGCTCCCTCCTGGGTCTCGCCGCCCTCCTCGCCGAGGATCGAGTCCTCCGGCCGGCGCGCCGTGATGAGCTCGCGGATCGCCCGCTCGGCGGCGAGGTCGGCCTCCGACACCGGATCGGTCGCCGTCGACTTCGACCC
>JACCUO010000263.1 GCA_013811765.1 Thermoleophilaceae bacterium
GAGTCGACCTCGCGAGCTTTGACCGCAGCGCGGTGAGCGCTCCAGACCGTCTTGCGCACTGGCGCAAGTGGCTGGTCGAGGAGCCGCTCGGCTGGAGGGAGGGCGGCGAGCCGGGCAGCGTCGGCTACTCCGAGGCGGACCTCGAGCGGTTCGTCGATCCCGTTTCTGGCGAACCGGCGCCGGTCCTGCTGTTCGTCGGTCGCTTCACCGAGGTCAAGCGCATCCCCCTGCTCGTGCGCGCATACGCTCGCGCGCGAGAACGCTTTGTCCGTCGCGCCCCGCTGGTCATCTGGGGGGGCTTTCCGGGCGAGTGGGAGGGCGAGCATGCCCACACCGTGGTCGAGCGGGAGGGGATCGAGGACGTCTTCTTTCTCGGGTGGCGCGACCACGACGAGCTGCCGAGCGGCCTCGCCTGCTCCGACGTGATGGTCATGCCCTCGGTCGACGAGTCGTTCGGTCAGGTGTTCGTGGAGGCGATGGCCTGCGGTGTTCCGGTGATCGCCGCCAGGGCCGGTGGACCTCCCACGTTCATCAACACCGAGTCCGGTCGCCCGAACGGCTGGCTCGTCGAGCCCGACGACCTCGACGACCTCGCCCGAGCGCTGGTGGAGTGCGTCAACGACAAAGCGGCGCGCGCCGAGCGCGCGCGCAACGGCTACGAGTCCACGCGGCGGGAGTACTCGTGGGAGACGCTCGCCAAGCGGGTGGCGGTCGGGTACGAGGCCGCGATGCAGGCACGGGGGTAAGTCCCGGGGACGCGAGGGCCTTAGTACCCGCGCCGGAGACGTGGCGTGTGATCGCTTCCCGCGGCGATCACTGCACGCGCTCGAGCAGGCGCACCTCCCCGGGGGCGCCCTCGGCAAAGGCCTCGGCGTCCTCGCGCGTCCCGATGTGCTCACCCCAGTGCATGGGGACCGCCACCCTGGGCTGGATTCTGCGCGCGGCCTCGGCCGCCTCGCCCGCGGTCATCACGTACACCCCGCTGACCGGCAGCAGGGCCACGTCCACCCCGACGACGCTGTCCATCTCGGGGATCACGTCCGTGTCGCCGGAGTGGTAGAGGCGCTCGCCCCGGAGGTTTACGTCGAAACCCACCCAGCCCGCCTCCCGAGGATGGAACAGACGGCCCTCGCGGTCGCGCTTTGACGTGTTGTAGGCCGCCACGGCGGCCACCTCGACGCCGGGCACCGACGGGAGCTCGATCTCCTCACCCGGCGCGATCGAGCTCACGCGGCCGTTCGCGCGCTCGGAGACCGCGGGGGGCGCGACCAGGCAGGTGTGCTCGTGGGAGAGCCGCTCCACGTCCTGCGGGGAGAAGTGGTCGTAATGGCCGTGGGTCACGAGAATGAGGTCGGCCTTCGGCCCCCGCGACACGCGGTAGGGATCGATGTAGATCGTGGCCCCGCGAGCGCTGATCCGAAACCCCGAGTGGCCGAGCCACTCGAGCGAATCGACGAGCATGCTCCGCGCCGACTACCCGCGCGTTACGCGTTCGCAGTCGCGCAGGCGGTCAGAGCGGTCGGCGCGCACGATGTCGCGCCCGGGGCCGCAGTAGACGGTCTCGCGCCTTCGGTTGATGGCGCTGATCCTGTCGTTGCCGGAGCCGCCGGAGAACCGGTTGCGCCCCGTGCCGCCCCTCAGCCTATCGTCGCCGGGACCGCCTGAGAGCCGGTCGTCGCCGGAGCCGCCGGAGAGCTTGTCGCGGCCCGTGCCGCCGGAGAGCATGCGCTGCATCGTACCCGACCCCACGTGCGGATGGGATGCAGTTGGGGGTACGTTTCGTTCCCGAGACCCAGGACGGAGGAAGCGCGCGTGAGCCACGAGACAGTCAAATGGGAGCAGGCGGGAGGCGTCGGACGCATCACGCTCAACCGCCCCGACTCACTCAACGCCTGGACCGCCGGGCTCAGCAGGGAGCTCCGCCAGGTGGTCACCGAAGAGGCTCCTGCGGACACCGTGCGCGCCGTGCTCGTCACCGGCGCCGGCCGGGGCTTCTCCTCCGGCGCCGACCTGAAGGAGGGGTTCTCGCCCGACCCCGATGACGGGCTGCCCGATGTGTCGCGCGAGCTGCACGAGGTCTATCACCCGATCATCGTGGGTCTGCGCAATCTGGAGAAACCCGTGGTAGCCGCGGTGAACGGTCCGGCGGTGGGCATCGGGCTCTCGCTCGCCCTCGCGTGTGACCTCGTGCTCGCCGCGGAGTCGGCCTTTCTGGGGCTGGCCTTCGTGGACATCGGCCTCATCCCCGACGGCGGATCGACGCTGTTCGTGCCCGCGGCGGTCGGCAAGGCACGCGCCTTTCAGATGGCCCTTCTGGGCGAGCGGATCAGCGCCCGCCAGGCACTCGAGTGGGGGCTGGTCAACGAGGTGCACCCCGACAATGAGCTGATGCCGGCCGCCGAGGCGCTCGCCGGCAGGCTGGCAAACGGCCCGACCCTCTCCTACGCGGGCTCCAAGCGCGCGCTCAACCAAGCGCTCTACCCCGATCTCCAGGCCCAGCTGGAGCTCGAGGCCGAAATCCAGCATGGACTGGCCCGGAGCGCCGACTTTCTCGAGGGGGTCGCCGCCTTCGGCGAGAAACGGGATCCAGAGTTCCGCGGCGGCTAGCGTCCGCAGCGACCTCCGCGGGCCCTGCGCCGGGCCTCGCGGCACCCGTCACGAATTCCGTGCGCCGCCTCCCGGCCGGCAGGGCACAGATATGATGCGCCCGCCTTGGCCGCCCCGAGCACGCGACATCGCAGCAGACTCGCCCTGCTCGCCCTGGCGGCGGCGTTCGCAACGATGCTTGCCCTGGTGCCGGAGGCGTGGGCCGACGCATTTACGCCCGAGTCGGGCGGATCGCCGAACGCCGACGACATCGATTCCCTCTACAAGATCACGCTGTACGTGGGGATCCTCATCTTCCTGATCGTGGAGGGCGCCCTGATCTGGGCGCTGGTCAGGCACCGGGCGCGCCGCGGCGGGCCGGAGCCGGCCCAGATCCGCGGCAACACGCCGCTCGAGCTGGGCTGGACCGTTGGGGCGGGGCTGATCCTCGTGGTGATCACGGTCGTCACGTTTGTCTTCCTCGGGGACATCGAGAACCCGCCGGAGTCGGATGCGGGCGGCCTGGCCTCCGGGGTGGAGGTGGCCTCGATCGGCCAGTCCGAACCGCCGGGAGACGCCAAAACCCTGAAGATCGCCGTGAACGGCCAGCAGTACCTCTGGCGCTATGACTACCCCGGCAAGGAGATCTACAGCTATCACGAGCTCGTCGTGCCGATCAAGACCACCGTCACGCTGAAGATCACCTCTTCCGACGTTGCGCACTCATGGTGGATCCCGAAGCTCGGCGGCAAGGCAGACGCCGTGCCGGGTCACACCAACCAGACCTGGTTCAAGATCCCAAAGCCCGGCCTCTACTCGGGGCAGTGCGCGGAGCTGTGCGGGGCGGGCCATGCCGACATGCGCGCCCAGGTGCGCGCGGTGACCCCAGCGGAGTACGAGCGGTTCATCGCTCGGCAGAAGGCGGACATCAGGCGGGCCCAGACGGATTTGGCGATTCAGAGGCGAGAGCGTGGCGGCGACCAATAACGGCGGGGCGATAGACCAGCTCGTGCGACCCGAGGTGGTCCTGCACGGGCTGAAGGACCAGCCGAAGGGGTGGCTGTCGTGGCTGACCACTACCGATCACAAGCGGATCGGGATCATGTACCTGTTCGTCACCTTCCTCTTCTTCATCCTGGGCGGCGTCGAGGCGCTGATCATGCGCTGGCAGCTGGCCGTGCCCGATGGCACCTCGGTTTCGCCGGAGACCTACAACGGGCTCGTCTCGATGCACGGGACCACGATGATCTTCCTGTTCGTGGTGCCGGTCTTCGCCGGGTTCGCGAACTACTTCGTCCCGCTCATGATCGGCGCACGCGACATGGCCTTCCCACGGCTCAACGCGCTCTCGCTGTGGCTACTGGTCTTCGGCGGGATCGCCTTCTACGCCAGCATCTTCTTCGAGCCGCCGATGGCGGGCTGGACCTCCTACACCCCGCTGTCAGACGATGCATACATGCCGGGTGGCGGCGTGGACGCCTGGATCTTCTTGATCCACCTCACCGGCCTCTCCTCGATCGTCGGCGCCATCAACTTCATCGCCACGATCCACAACATGCGCGCGAAGGGCATGGGCTGGGGGCGGATGCCGCTGTTCGTGTGGACGATCCTGACCTACAGCTACCTGCTCGTGCTGGCGCTCCCCGCAATCGCGGCTGCGGTCACGATGCTGCTCACCGACCGCCATTTCGGCACCGACTTCTTCGACCCGACGGGCGGCGGGGATCCGGTCCTGTGGCAGCACCTGTTCTGGTTCTTCGGGCATCCCGAGGTCTACATCATGATCCTGCCCGCGTTCGGGATCATCTCGGAGATCCTGCCCGTGTTCGCCCGCAAGCCGATCTTCGGCTACAAGGCCATCGCCGCGGCCACCGTGTCGATCGCCTTCCTCGGAATGCTGGTGTGGGCCCACCACATGTTCACGACGCCGACGGCCACGGTCGTGCTCATCTTCTTCATGCTCTCCTCCTTTGCGATAGCGATCCCGACCGGCATCAAGATCTTCAACTGGATCGCCACCCTCTGGCGCGGGTCGATCGTCTTCAAGACACCGCTGTACTTCGCCGCGGCGCTGCCCGCGCTCTTCGTGATCGGCGGGATCTCCGGCGTGATCCTCGCGGTCTTCCCGGTGGACTGGCAGCTACATGACACCTACTTCGTGGTCGCCCACCTGCACTACGTCCTCTTCGGCGGATCGGTGTTCGGCATCTTCGCGGGGCTCTACTACTGGTTCCCGAAGATGTCGGGGCGAATGCTCTCCGAGAGCCTCGGCAAGATCTCCTTCTGGGTCATGTTCGTGGGCTTCAACCTCACGTTCCTGGTTCAGCACTCGGCCGGCCTCTCCGGAATGCCGCGCCGGATCTACGACTACCCCGAGGCGGCCGGGTGGTGGGGATACAACCTGGCTTCCACGATCGGTTCCTTCATGCTCGGTATCGGCGTGCTGATCAGCGTCATCAACGTGCTGCGCTCGATCAAAAGTGGAAAGCCGGCCGGCAACGACCCGTGGAAGGCCAACACCCTCGAGTGGTTCACGCAGTCTCCCCCTCCGGAGAACAACTTCGACGTCGTGCCGCGCATCCGGTCGGTCGAGCCGATGAAGGACATCCGGCGCGAGGTCATGGAGGCCCATGAACCGGAGGGCACCGTGGCGCAGCCGGTGACCTCGGGCACGTGAGCCCCCCCACTCCGGGGTATCGGCGCCTGGCTCTGATCACAGCGCTGGCCACCTTCCTCTTGATTCTCGTCGGCGGTGTCGTGCGCGTCTCGGACTCGGGCCTGGGCTGCGGGCCGGCCGGATCGGGCCTCAACGGGTGGCCCTTCTGCAACGGAGACGTCGTGCCGGGCCTCGACCTCAACTCGGTCATCGAGTACAGCCACCGCTTGCTGGCGGGGATCGTGGGGGTCCTGATGATCTTTCTGGCGGTCCTGGCCTTCCGGCGGTACCGCTCACACCGCGGACTGGTGCGGGCCAGCTTCGCGGCCGTGGGGCTCGTGATCGCCCAGGGGCTGCTCGGCGCCGCCACGGTGGAGAAGGATCTCGATGAGGGTCTCGTGGCCTCCCATCTCGGCCTGGCGATGGCGTTGCTGGCGCTCATGGCCTACATCTGGCGCGCGTCCAAGCCGGAGAACCTCGGGGCGCAGGCCGCCGACGGGGGCCCTCGCTTCAGGGGCCTCTCGATCGCCGCGAGCGGCGCGATCCTGTGCACGATCGTGGCGGGCGGTTACATGGCCGGCACGCAGAACTACGGCCGCGCGGACTACCAGCTCGGCGACGGGGCCCACCACGCCTGCGGCAAGCAGTTCCCCACCTGCAACGGTGATTTCCTGCCCTTCGGCGAGGCACGGCTCGTGGACATCCATCTGACCCACCGGGTGTTCATGTACCTGGCCTCGATCCTCGTGATCACCTTGATCGTCCTCGCCGTGCGACGCCGCCCGAGCCCCGGCGTGGTGCGCAACGCATGGATCGCCGCGGGACTGCTCGGCGCCCAGGTCCTGGTCGGCGCGTTGAACGTGTGGCTCGACGAGTACGAGGCGCTGATCCTGCTGCACCTGGCGCTCGGCACCCTCCTCTGGGCGACGCTCGTGGGCCTCACGCTCCAGCTCTACCGGGTCCCCGCCCCGAGGGAGTCGCCCGCCGGGGCCTCCCGCCCATCGGCGGTCACCGCATGACTCAGGCCGCGGGCCCAGCCATCGCGGCGGCGGCCCCCGGGGCGCGCCAGGTCATCGCGGACTACGTGGAGATGACCAAGCCCAAGGTGCAGTCGCTGCTGCTGTTCACGACCGTCTCCGCGATGTTGATCGCGGGCGACCCGTCGCTGTCCCTGATCGCGCTCACCTGTCTTGGCGGGTACCTCTCCGCCGGCGGAGCGGGGGCCGTCAACCACTGGTATGACCGCGACATCGACGCGAGCATGGCGCGCACCGCCGACCGCCCGGTGGCCTCGGGCAGAGTGGCGCCCCGCGCGGCGCTCGCCTACGGCATCGTGCTGGCGGCGCTGGCCTTCGTGGTGCTGTCGATCGGGGTGAACCCGCTCGCCGCTGCCCTCTCGCTCTCGGGCTTCCTCGGTTACACGCTGGTCTACACGATGTGGCTGAAACGCTCCACGCCGCAGAACATCGTGATCGGCGGCGCCGCCGGCGCGGTCCCGCCGCTCGTGGGGTGGGCGGCCGTCACCGGGGGGCTCGGCTGGACCGCGCTCTATCTGTTCGCGATCGTCTTCTACTGGACCCCGCCCCACTTCTGGGCGCTATCGCTGCTGATGAAGGACGACTACGCGAAGGCCGGGGTGCCGATGCTGCCCGTCGTGCGCGGCGAACGCGAGACGCGCAAGCAGATCCTCCTCTACTCGCTGCTCCTCTACGCGGTCAGCCAGTTGCCCTTCTGCGCGGGCGGGTTCGACGGCATCTACCTTGCCGCCTCGATCACCCTCGGGGGCGTCTTCATCTTCGGGGCGGTCCGCCTCTACCGCCGCGCGGACCGTCGCTCGGCACTTTGGCTCTACCTGTACTCGCTCGCCTACCTCGCGCTGCTGTTCGCCGCGATGGTGGCGGACGTACGGATCTGAGCGAGGCTGATCGTCACGCTGAGCGGGGCCCCGCCTCACGGCGAGGCCCCGGAGCGCTCCGAAAGCGGCGTCTACCGGGAGGCGTTGGCGAACATCCCCTGGAGCACGTTCAGGCCGGGCAGGCCACCCGCACCGAACAGGCCGCCAAGACTCCCGACGCCTGTCGTGCCCCCTGGCGCCGTCGGCGCGCCGCCAAAGAGTCCCGTGAAGAGATCCCGTACCAGTGTCGTGACCATCTGGAGCTGACCGGTCACCAGCGTCAGCGCCGTATTCACGATCGGCTGGGCGGAGGCGGGGAGCATGCCCACGATTCCCTGCAGTCGTCCGATGGCATCGTTGATCGCGTCCGTGGCGAGCGCGAGCGCCTGGGTGAGGATCGCCGCCACGTCCACCGGCAGGGCGGGGTTGCCGAGAGCGACGGTGAGCGCCTGGACCTCGTCCTTGCCGTCGCTCGACAGCAGCGCGATGACCTGGGCGAGGTAGGGCCTGGCTTCTGCCGGCACCTGGTCGAGCATCTGAGTCAGAACCTCGACGACCCGCTCACGGGTAACGATGCACGCCTTGATCGCCTGGGCGATCGCCACCTGCGGGTCGCCACCGACCTGGGCAACGATCTGCGAGAGCGAGTCCGCACACTCGTTTGCCACGGATCCGACCATGCGCACCGAACGGCCGTAGCTCTCTGCCCCGGCAAGGCTGCCGGTCGAGCCGCGCAGCCTACGGACCTGTCCTTCCGCGCTCCGCAGGTGGCGGCGGTACCTGCGCAGCTCCCTTGCGGCGGCGGTGTCGCGATTGCGGCTCGCCAGCGAGACAACGCGGTCGAGCGACTTGTCGGCCGCGACGACCTGCGCGCGGACCTTGGATACGGGCTTGGCCTCGGCGGTCGCGGGCACGGCGACGAGCGTCGCCATCAATGCTCCCGCGGCCAGACGGGTGGTGAGCTTCATCTTGCCTCCTCGGGCAACTGGGCCGCCTCCGACGGGAGGTCCCTGGTTTTGCGTGCCCACCTCGCGGCGGGTTTGCCTTTGTCTCAGGCGAGTATCGGCAGGAGGCGCGGGGCCCTTAGCCCTCCTTGGTCCTCCTCAGCTTTCGTCAGGCACCCTGTCGGCGCGCGAGCGCTGAAGCTCACGCTCGAACTGCGACTGCTCGAACTCCTGGTCGGCCCGGATCACGTGCATCACCGCGTTGATCAGCGCGAGGTGGGTGAACGCCTGGGGGAAGTTACCGAGGTGGCGGCCCGAGCGCGGGTCGATCTCCTCGGCGTAGAGCTGGAGATCAGAAGCGTGGGAGAGCAACCGCTCGCATAGTGCGCGCGCGTGCGGAAGCTCGCCGATCTCGACCAGCGCGGAGACGAGCCAGAAGGAGCAGGTCGTGAAGGTCCCCTC
>JACCUO010000269.1 GCA_013811765.1 Thermoleophilaceae bacterium
TTGGTGAGATCCTGTACCTGGCGGTAGGTGCTGCCTCGCGCCGACATGAGCCCCGCGATCTTCTTGATGCCGTGCAGGACCGTCGTGTGATCCCGCTGGAAGAGGTCGCCGATCTTGATGAGCGACAGGCCGGTCTGCTCCCGGAGCAGGTACATCGCCACGTGCCGCGCCGTGGTGAGTGGGCGGGAGCGGCTCTTGGAGACGAGGTCGCCCTGTGTGAGAGCGAAGTGCGACGCCGCCTCCTCGAGGATCATCGCCGGAGGGATCTCTTGCCCCGACTCGGGGATCAGGCCTTCGAGGGCGCGCTCGGCGAGCGCGAGATCAACTCGCTGGCGCGACAGGGACGCGTAGGCCACCACACGGTGGAGCGCTCCTTCGAGCTCTCGGATGTTCTCCTCGAACTTGGTAGCCACGTAGAGCAGCACGTCGTCGGGTACCCCGAAGCCGTCGCGCATGGCCTTCATCTGCAAGATCGCGACGCGGGTCTCGAGGTCCGGCGGCTGCACGTCGACGACCAGCCCGGAGCGGAAGCGACTCCTGAGGCGCTCCTCGATGCCGCCGAGCTCCTGGGGAGGGCGGTCGCTCGCGATGACGATCTGCCGCTCGTGTTGGTGGAGATGGTTGAACGTGTGGAAGAACTCGGTCTGCGTCTCTTCCGCCCGGCCGAGAAACTGAACGTCGTCGAGGAGGAGGAAATCGACGTCACGGTACTGGCGCTGGAACTGGTAACCGCGGCCGCCGCGGACGGCGGCGATGAACTCGGTCATGAAGCTCTCTGACGTGACGTAGCGGGCGCGCGTCTTCGGAGCGAGGGCCCTCACGTGATTCGCGATCGCGAAGAGAAGGTGGGTCTTTCCAAGGCCCACGCCTCCGTAGATGAACAGGGGGTTGTACGCCGTCGAGGGTGGCGCCTCGGCGACGGCGAGGGCGGCCGCGTGAGCGAACTTGTTGCTGGGCCCCTGGACGAAGCTCTCGAACGTGTACCTGTCGGGGAAGGCCGGAGAGGCGGCCATGGCATCCAGGCTCGCCTGCCCCGGATGCGGTGGACGAGCGGAGCCACGGCCCTGGCTTCGTCCCTGCGGTCCGCCGCCCGCCCTCTTCGGGTCGTTCGCAGGAGCCTCCACCGAGCCTAGCGCCCCGGGATGGTCGGGCCGCTCGGCAGCCTTCTTCGGGGCCTTCAGGCGGACCCGGGCCTGCGGGCCAAGGACGCCCCGCACGCTCGCCGTGATGAGGTCCATGTAGTGACCCGACAACCAGCTCTTCACGTACGGGCTCGGCACGACGAGCTCCACGACCTGCCCGCGGACCTCGCCGGGGCAGAGCCCGGCGAACCACAACTCGTACTGCGGCTCCGACAGGTCTCTGCGAGCGGCCTCGAGCACGGCCTGGCAAGCGACCCCGGCTGGGGTCACGGGGGGGCGGTCCAACGGCTGCTCTGCGAGAGGTGATGGCATTTATCCACAGTTACTTTCCACAGGTGTGGAAACGGGTCACGCTTCGGGGAGGAGAGGCGGAAGCGGTACGGCCCTCGGGCTCGCGGATTATAGCCCCGGGGCGGGCGCGGCTGGCAACGCCCGCGGGGGTTCTTGACGACCTTTTCGCGAAGGCGCTGACCGCCGCCAAGGCGGGGTCGAGTAGCCACGCCGCATCGGTATACTCGCGGTTCGACCACGCGAGCGGCTCCACGCCGTGCGCGGAAACCGGAGAGGATCTTGAGCAAGCGCACCTATCAGCCGAACAACCGACGGCGTAAGAGGACGCACGGCTTCCGCATCCGGATGCGCACTCGGAGCGGACGCCGGCTGCTGGCACGGCGGCGGGCCAAGGGCCGTGCCCGCCTCTCCGGCTGAGATTCGCCCCATGTTCAGCGTGGCCACGACCCCGAGGACATCGAGCGTGCCGCGGCTCCCGGTGGTTCGAACTCCCGGGGCCCCGGTGGCCGGCGTGGGGCGGGGCGCCGCCATTCGACTCACGCTACGGGAGGGACGCCGGCTGACGGGTTCCAGGGTGGTTGTGTACATGACTTCGCGAGAGGGCAGGCGTGTCGCCTTCGTCTGCGGCCGACGAGTCGGGGGCGCGGTGATGAGGAATCGTGCGCGACGGATCATGCGAGAGGCCGTCAGGGTCCTCGGTCCCCGCATCCGGGGGGAGATGCACCTGGTTCTGGTGGCGCAGCCCGCGATTCGCGGCGCCCGCATGCATGAAGTTCTGGCTGAGGTGGGCGCTCTCCTCGGGGGAGCGGGGGTCCTCGCCCGATGATTCGCCGGCCGGCCCTGCGACGCGCCGCCTGGATGCTGGGGTGGCCAGCGCGGACGCTGCTACTGGGCCTGATCAGCGCATACCGGGTGAGCCTCAGCGGGGTGATGGGTGGCGGGTGCCGCTTCCACCCCAGCTGCTCCGAATACGCGCGGGAGGCGATCCGAAACGTCGGAGCGCTGCGCGGCGGCGCGTTCTCGCTCTGGAGGGTCGTGCGCTGTTCGCCCCTGTCGGCGGGCGGGGTCGATAGGCCGCCCCTACCAGTGTATGACACCAGCATACGCCGAGAGCGGCCGTCGGCCGACACACACACGGTCGGAGCCCGGGCGTGATACAGGCGGCCCTCGACGGCCTGGGTTCGGTCCTGGCCTTTCTCTACGACGTCGTCCCCAACTACGGAGTGGCCATCATCCTGTTCACGCTCGGCATCCGGGTGTTGTTGCTGCCCCTCGGGATCAAACAGGTTCGGTCCATGCATGCCCTGTCCTCGGTGCAGCCGCGCGTGAAGGCGATCCAGCAGAAGTACAAGGGGAACCGGCAGAAGATCAGCGAGGAGACCATGGCCCTCTACAAGGAACACGGGGTCAATCCGCTGAGCGGCTGCCTGCCCGTGTTGGCCCAGTTGCCGATCCTGTTCGCCCTCTTCGCGGTGCTTCAGGTACCGAAGGGCATGACTCATATTCCACGCGATAGCGGCCTATATACGGCGATTGCATCGCAAGACACGCAGTTCCTCGGAGCGAATCTCCTGTGCAACGCGAGCCAGGCGGGGCGCCAGGTCGACGTCATTAATGATCGCGAAATACCGGACGCCCCGGACCCGTTGAACTGCGGAAGCGGCATCCCGGTCCGCATCCCCTACTACCTGTTCGCCCTGGTGATGATCGGAACCACCTTCTACCAGCAGCGGCAAATGCAGCGAGCGTCCCCCGGCAACAGCCCCCAGCAGCAGATGCTGACGCGGATCATGCCCCTCCTGTTCGGTTTCTGGGGCTTCATCTTTCCCGCGGCCCTGGTGGTGTACTGGACGACGACGAACCTCGTTCAGATCGGGCAGCAACATTTCCTGCTCCGAGAGCGCGCGCGTTCGGAGGCGGCCACCGGGACACGGGCCGGACTGGTGGATGGAAAGACCGCCGGAAAGACGACGGGAAAGCAGGCCGGAGCCGCTCCGAGGGGCTCAGTGGACGGCAAGCGTTCAACCGGCAAGAGCAGCACGGCTCGCCCGACCGGAAAGACGGGAGCGGGCCGCACCGGATCGCCAGGCTCGACGAGGCGCCCGCGGGCGAGTGGGGGAGGCGGGGTGCAGTCCGGAGGGCAGAGTGG
>JACCUO010000280.1 GCA_013811765.1 Thermoleophilaceae bacterium
GGACAGCCTCTCGCCGGTCAGGCAGCCGAGGGCTCGAGCAGCGCTTCGGTTTCCCCGTCCGGACGCCCGATCTCACCCTGGCGCACGAGCCACAGCGCCAGCAGCGCGCCGAGGAAGGAGAGCCCGCCCCCGAGCAGGAGGATCTCGTTGAAGCCGCTCAGGAAGCCCTCGGTGGCGGCGTTTGAGACCGTTTCGCGCGCGCCGGCCGGAACGCCTCCGAGCGCCTGATCGAGGTTGCCGGTGGAGGTGGCCTCGATCAGCTGGCGGGGCCGATCGCCGTCCGCCCCCGGGGTGCCGGCGGCCAGCTCTTTCACCTTGCTCTCCCCGCGTGCGAGGAACACCGCTCCCCAGGCGGCGATGCCGACCGCGATCCCCACCTGGCGGAAGGTGTCGTTGATGCCGCTGGCCATCCCGCTCTGCTCGTCGGGCACGGTGCTGAGTGCCACGTCGGCGATCACCGGGTTCACGAGGCCGATCCCGGCACCCCCCACCAGAAAGCCCCCCAGCAGGGCGGTCCACTCCGAGCCCTGGTCCACTCCGGAGAGCAGCACGAGGCCGAGACCGCAGGCCATCAGGCCGGCACTCAGCAGAACCCTGGCCTGGACCTTGGCAAGTAGCGCCCCGGCGATCGGAGCGACGATGAACGAGGCGACCGTGATCGGCAGATAGCGGACGCCCGCCTCGAACGGGGTGTGGCCGAGGATGTTCTGGAGATAGAGGGTGATGTAGAGGAAGAGCGCGAACTGGGAGCCCGAAACCGCGAACGCCGCCAGCTGGACACCCGTGAATGAGCGGATCTTGAACAGGCGGAGCGGCAGCATCGGCTCGCTCACCCGACTCTCGATGGCGATGAAGATGGCCATCAGCACCGCCGCCCCAACGAGTAGGCCGAGGATCAGGGCGCTTCCCCACCCCTCGGCGTTTCCCCGCAGAAGCGCCAGGACGAGCATGAAGAGCGAGGTTGAGAAGGTCACGAGGCCGGCCCAGTCCACACGCGTGGCGCCCGGATCGCGACTCTCCCTCACGTTGGTGAGCGTGGCCGCGATGGCGAGGATGCCGATCGGAAGGTTCAGGAAGAAGACCGACTCCCATCCCAGCGTGTCGGTGAGGGCGCCACCCACGAGCGGGCCGATCGCCACGGCCGCCCCGATGGTGGCGCCGTAGAGGCCGACGGCCATGCCGCGATCCTTCCCGCTCGGGAACTCCTGCCCGATCAGCGCCAGCGAGACACCGAACATCGCCGCGCCGCCGACCCCCTGGAGCGCGCGCGCGAGGTTGAGGAAGGTCGGGCTGCCCGCCAGCCCGCAGAGCACGGAGGCCACCGTGAAGATCACGAGACCCCACGCGAAGATCCGGCGACGGCCGAGCCGATCGGCCAGCGAGCCGGCGGTGAGGACGAGCGCGGCGAGGGCGAGGGCGTAGGCGTCCACCACCCACTGGAGGTCGGTGAAGCTAGCTCCGAGGTCCTCCTGGATCGCCGGCAGCGCCACGTTCACCACCGTGATGTCCAGCAGCAGCATGAACACAGCGACGTTGACGGTGATCAGGGTCCACCACTTGCTCTGCATGCCGCAGGGCCTCCCTCGGGTCTAGATGCCTTTCAGCCGCGGACCGGCGTCAGCGCGTGACGGACTTCTCGATGAAGTCGATGATCTCCTGCACGGAGGACCCGGGGGTGAAGATCCCCGCCACTCCGAGCTCCTTCAGCTCGGAGATGTCCTCCTTCGGAATCGTGCCCCCGACCACGAGCACGATGTCATCCGCACCCTCTGCCTTCAGCAGGTTCGCGATCTTGGGCACGAGGGTCATGTGCGCGCCCGAGAGGATCGAAAGCCCGACGGCGTCGGCATCCTCCTGAAGCGCTGTCTCGACGATCTGCTCGGCGGTCTGGTGGAGGCCGGTGTAGATGACCTCCATGCCGGCATCGCGCAGCGCTCGGGCGATGATCTTGGCCCCGCGGTCGTGACCGTCGAGGCCGGGCTTGGCCACGACGACCCTGATCTTCCTCCCCGTGGCGCGCTCCTCTGTGACTGTGTCGCTGTCGGCTGCCATGACTGAGCGGGGTCGAGTCTAGTCCGTTCCGCCACCCGCCGATCAGAAGACCGGCGTCTCCGTGTAGCTGCCGAACACGCGCTGGAGCGACTCCACGATCTCGCCCTCGCTCGCGCGAGCCCGCGCGCAGTCCAGCAGCGGCTCCATCAGGTTGGCGTCGCCCGTGGCTGCCTCCCGCAGCCGCCCCAGCGCGGCCTCGACCTCCGCGGAGTTGCGGCTCCCGCGCGAGGCCTGCAGGCGATCCAGCTGCTTGCGCTCGAGCGCCGGGTCGATCCGCAGGGTGGAGATGGCCCCGTCGTCTCCCTCCGTGAACCCGTTCACCCCCACCACGATCCGCTCGCCGGCGTCAACCTCAAGCTGATAGCGGAAGGAGGCATCGGCGATCTCGCGCTGTGGATAGCTCTGCTCGATCGCTGCCACCATCCCACCCAGCTCGTCGATCTTGTCGAAGTACTCGTAGGCGGCCTCCTCCATCCGGTCGGTCGACGACTCGACGAAGTAGGAGCCGGCGAGCGGGTCGACGGTGTTGGCCACGCCGGTCTCGTGGGCGATCACCTGCTGGGTCCTGAGCGCCAGCCGGGCGGCGTCCTCGGTGGGGAGGGCGAGCGCCTCATCGAAGGAGTTCGTATGCAGCGACTGGGTGCCGCCGAGCACGGCCGAAAGAGCCTCGAGCGCCGTTCGCACGATGTTGTTGTGTGGCTGCTGGGCGGTGAGGGAGACGCCTGCCGTCTGGGAGTGGCAGCGCATCAGCAGCGAGCGCTCGCTCCTGGCGCCATAGGTGTCGCGCAGCTCGCGCGCCCAGATGCGGCGCGCGGCGCGATACTTGGCGATCTCCTCGAAGAAGTCGATGTGCGCGTTGAAGAAGAACGAGAGCCGGGGGGCGAAGTCGTCCACGTCGAGCCCTCGCTCGATCGCCCGCTCGACGTAGGTGAAGCCGTTCTTGAGCGTGAAGGCCAGCTCCTGCTGGGCGGTCGATCCGGCCTCGCGAATGTGGTAGCCCGAGATCGAGATCGGATGCCAGCGAGGCATCCGCTCCGTGCAGAACTCCACCATGTCGGTGACCAGGCGCATGGCGGGCTCGATCGGGAAGCACCATTCCTTCTGGGCGATGTACTCCTTCAGGATGTCGGTCTGGATCGTCCCGGCCAGATGCTCGGGAGAGACGCCCTGGCGCTCGGCGGCGACCACGTAGAAGGCGAGCATCGCGGCCGCGGGGGCGTTGATCGTCATCGAGGTGGAGACCTCGCCGAGCGGGATTCCCTGGAAGAGGGTCTCCATGTCATCGATGGTGTCGATCGCCACCCCCTCGCGTCCCACCTCCCCCTCGGCCAGCCGGTGATCGGAGTCGTGGCCCATCAGGGAGGGCATGTCGAACGCCGTGGAGAGGCCGCCCTGCCCGTGCTCGAGCAGGTAGCGGAAGCGCTCGTTCGTCTCCTCGGCGGTGCCGAAGCCCGCGAACTGGCGCATCGTCCACAGCCGGCCGCGGTACATGGATGGGTAGATGCCACGGGTGTAGGGGAACTCGCCGGGCAGGCCGAGCGCGGCGTCGGGGTCCTCTGGCAGATCCTCTTGCGTGTAGAGAGCC
The DNA here is from genome assembly GCA_013811765.1 of Thermoleophilaceae bacterium. Lineage (GTDB taxonomy): Bacteria > Actinomycetota > Thermoleophilia > Solirubrobacterales > Thermoleophilaceae > JAAYBF01. Next base: position 3,638 of record JACCUO010000280.1, read on the forward strand.
TGGACCGGCTCGCCCGAGATGGTGGTGAAGAGGCCGTCGCGTTCCTCGCCGGCATCGCGTCGCTCGGCCGGCGAGCGGTCCTTTCCGCTCGGCTGTGCCGGGGAGGTTGACATCGCCTGGCAAGGGTACGGGACGCCGGGAGCGTCGGCGCATCAGCAGCTCAGCGGGGCGAGAGACGCGCCGCCGAGCTCAGCGCCGGAGCAAGGCTGCGAGGTGGCTCGGGCTCCGGCGGATCCGGCCGGCAACGTAGCCGCCGCCCCCACCCAGGAGCGTGACCGCGACCAGCGCTCCGGCGATGCGCAGCCGCCGCCCGAGCTTGTCGAAGCGCATGATCCGCCAGCCATTGTCGCGCGCTATCCGCTCGAGCTCCGCATCCGGGTTGACCGCCACGGGGTGGCCGACCGCGCGCAGCATCGGCAGGTCTGACTCCGAGTCCGAGTACGCGTAGGAGGCGCTCAGGTTGATCCCGCGCTCATCGGCGACCAGGCGGAGCGCCTCCGCCTTGCCGCTTCCGTAGGTGAACGGCCCGTCGGGGCGCCCGGTGTAGACGCCGTCCTTGATCTCCGAGCGCGTGCCGATGCCACCGTCG
>JACCUO010000304.1 GCA_013811765.1 Thermoleophilaceae bacterium
CGTGGGGGTAGGACTATTCGAGGTACGGCTTGGAGCTCGGTCCGATAGCGTGCCCGCCGGATGAAGGCGATGGTGCTCGCGGCGGGACTCGGGACTCGGCTGAAGCCGATCACCTTCGAGCTCCCAAAGCCGATGGTCCCGGTGCTCGATCGCCCGGTGATGGCGCATATCGTCGGGATGCTCGAGCGCCAGGGCTTCGACGATCTGATTGCGAACCTGCATCATTTTCCCGACACGATCCGTGGCTACTTCGGCGACCGCCTCGAGTACCGTCTCGAGGACGAGCTGCTCGGCACCGCGGGCGGCGTGCGCAACGTGGCCGACTTCTTCGGGAAGGAGCCGGTGGTGGTCATCTCGGGCGACGCCCTCACCGACGCCGACCTGAATGGGCTTGTCGAGCGCCACCGCGACAGCGGCGGTATCGCGACGCTCACGGTCAAGAAGGTGGCGGACACGGGTGAGTACGGAGTGGTGATCCACGACGACGACGGCCGCATCCAGGGCTTCCAGGAGAAGCCCGACCCCGCTGAGGCGCTCTCCGACCTCGCCAACTGCGGCATCTACTGCTTTTCACCGGAGATATTCGAGTACTTCCCGAACGAGCCGTTCGCCGACTGGGCGGGCGATGTGTTCCCGGAACTGCTCGAGAGAGATGTGCCCTTCCACGTGCACGAGATCGATGGCTACTGGAACGACGTGGGGTCGCTCGAGGAGCTGCGCCAGGGGACCTGGGACGCGCTTGAGGGAAAGCTCTCCCTCGAGGTGACGGGCGCGAGCGCAGGGGAGGGCGTGACCGCGGGCGAGGGCACGAGCGTGGCGGATGTCGAGGTGGTGGACGGCCCGGTCTGGGTCGGAGCCGGGGTCTCCTTCGGCTCAGGTGTTCGACTGATGGGCCCGGTCGCCATCGGGGACGGCTGCAAGATCGGCGACGGGGTCTCCCTGCGTGACTCGATCGTCTTCCCGGCCACCGACGTGGCGGACGGCGAGATTCTGATCGGCGCCATCCACGGCGGCAGCGGGATCGTCGAGCGGCTGCGGCCGCTCGACGCACTCTGAGGGAGCGTCCCAACGTCGGCATCGGTAGCGCTCACGTGTTCGCCGCCGCGGCGTCCTCCAGCCGCTCGCGCCGGCGCTCGTCTATCTCCGACTGCCTGAGTAGGAGGGCGAAGAGCACCACGAGTGCGATCACGAACGTGAGTGACTGCTCGACCATCATGATCGCCCCGCCCGCGTTCTGGTCCTCGACCGGGTCGAGGCCCCAGATCCGCGGTAGCTGCGCGTAGTAGTCGTAGGCCACGGTGCCCGACCACGTGAGGTAGAGACCGAGTGCGGCCAGGCCGAACTTCGCGCAGCCGATGTAGGCCACGGTCCACAGGCCCGTGAGCCGGCGCCGCATCGGCACCGGCTGGATCAGCGGCCACCAGACGGCCACGCCGGCGGTGAAGAAGGTTGCGTGCTCGATCAGATGCACGATCGGGCTCGTGATCGCCGCCTCGTAGAGCGCCGGCACGTGCCAGAGGTACATGAAGAAAAGCCACAGAACGATGCCGGTCACCGGGCTCGCGAACGGTCCGAGCGCCCGCTCCAGGCTCATCAGGCGGCGGGTGGCCGGCCGCAGGAGCACGCGCGAGAGCGAGAGTAGGAGCAGGGCCGGGGCGATGTCGCCCAGCAGCACGTGCTGGAGCATGTGCGCGGAGAAGAGGTAGTCCTCACCTAGCCCGTCGAGCGGGGAGGCGAGGGCCAGTAGCAGCGCTACTATCGCGCCGGCGAAGGCGATCGCCTGACGCGCCCCGGCCCCGCGAACCGCCCCGGCCCCGCGAACCGCCCCGCCTTCGCGAACCGCCCCGCCTTCGCGCATCGGCCCCGCCTCGCGCGCCGCCCCGCTACGCCCCTCGCGCCGGACGGCGCGGAAGCGGCGCACGTAGACGAGCACGAGGAGCAGTACGGGCGCCAGCACGAACGGATCCGGGAGCCAGTGGATCTGCGGGTCGGCCGCCGCCGCGAGCGTCACAAATCCGTCACCGGGCACGCGCTCGATTGTCGCACCGGGGCGCTCCGCCGCCGCCGATCGCGCGCAACGCTTGAGGCAATGCCACTCCTCACGCGGGCCCTGGCCCTGATCGCGCCGCCTTTCTGCTGGGCCTGTGGGTCGGGTTCGACGGCGGTCGAGCCCCTCTGTCGTCCCTGCCGTGCCGAGCTACGTTGGCTCGGACCCGAGACCGTCGAACTGGCGGGCGTCGAGACGTGGGCGCCGGTCGCCTATGAGGGCCCCGCCCGCGCTCTGGTGCGTGCGCTGAAGTTCCGCGGCGCCGCCGGGCTGGCGGCGCCGATGGCCGCCCAGATCGTGGCGGGGGCACCACAACACCTGGTGGACCCGCGGGCCGCCCTCGTGCCCGTCCCGCTGCACCCCGTCCGGGCCCGCCGGCGCGGGTTCAACCAGGCTGAGCGCCTGGCGACGCAGCTCGCCCGCCGGACGGGCCTGACGGTGGAGGATTGTCTGTGCCGCCGCGGGCACGCAAGGAGGCAGGTGGGGCTTGGCCGCTCCGAGCGGCTCGCGGCCATCGCGGGAGCCCTGGAGTTACGGCCCGGCGCGCGCGCCCCGGCGTTCGTGGTCCTCGTGGATGACGTGGTCACGACAGGAGCCACCCTGAATTCGTGTGCCGCCGCGCTGCGGGCGGCGGGTACCCGGCAGGTGTGGGCGCTGGCCTACACGAGGACCCCGGGGCGATGAGGTTTTCGGACGCCTGCCGCAAATATTTATTCCCACCGACACACACCACCACTACCATCCATGGCACACGCGAACGAGACCCAGGAGGGCCACATGCGCATCAGCGTGAAGGGCCGCAATGTCCAGGTTGGCGACGAGCTCAGGGAGCGGGTGGACAAAAAGTTCGCCAAAGTTGCGAGGCAAGTCTCCTCGTTCGCGGACATGGAGGTCGAGTTGATCGAGGAACGCAACCCCTCCATCCGTGAGAAGCACATCGCCGAGGTCACCCTCCACCTCAAGGGCATCACGCTGCGAGCCCGCGAGGCCTCGGAGGACATGGTCCACTCGATCAACCTCGCCGCCGAGGATCTCGCGCGCCAGGTCAAGCGCCACCGGGACAAGCGCCGCAAGCGCCGCGAAGCCCACCAGGCCTCACCGCGCGCCATATAGGGGGCCTCGTCGAAGTCACACGGGCCGTGTAGCTCAAAAGGGCCTCTGCCCATTGCTACCCTCGCTCCTATGCCGCTGTTCGACCGCGCCCTCCGCATCGGGGAGGGCAAGAAGTTCAAGCAGTTCGAGAAGCACGTCGCCCGCATCAACGACTTCGAGCCCGAGCTGGAGCTGGAGTCCGACGATGAGCTACGCGAGCGCTACGACCGGCTGCGCGAGCGCGCCGCGGGCGGCGAACCGTCCGACGCGCTTCTGTTCGAGTCCTTCGCAGTCACGCGCGAGGCGGCAAGGCGCACGCTGGGCCAGCGCCACTTCGATGTGCAGCTGATCGGTGGCATGGTCCTGCACGACGGGTCGATCGCCGAGATGAAGACCGGTGAGGGCAAGACCTTGACCTCCACCCTGCCGATCTGCCTGAACGCTCTCGCCTCACGCGACGCGGAAGGCAATTCCCTCCAGGGCAGGGGGGTACACCTGGTCACGGTGAACGATTACCTGGCCCGCCGTGACGCGCTGTGGATGAAGCCGATCTACGACCTGCTTGGCGTGAGCGTGGGCATCCTGCAGTCCGAGGAGCGCCCCCCCGAGGAGAAGCGGGCCGCCTACGAGGCCGACGTGACCTACGGCACCAACTCGGAGTTCGGCTTCGACTACCTGCGCGACAACCTGGCCACCGACGTCGAGGACAAGTCCCAGCGTGGCCATGGCTTCGCGATCGTCGATGAGGTGGACAACATCCTGATCGACGAGGCACGCACGCCGCTGATCATCTCGGGCCAGCCCGAGCAGGC
>JACCUO010000017.1 GCA_013811765.1 Thermoleophilaceae bacterium
CCTGCTCACGGGGCCGACCGCCTTCACGTTCGTGCGCGGTGACGCCGCGCTGGCCGCCAAGGTGATCGCCACCTTTCGCCGCGAGCACGACGTGCCCGACTTCAAGGGCGGCACGATGGATGGCGAGCCGCTGTCGATCGAGGACCTCCAGGCGATCTCGCTCCTGCCCGCGCGCGAGGTGTTGCACGGCCAGCTCGTGGGGATGCTCGCTTCGCCGATCACGGGACTCGTGCGAGGGTTGAACCAGCTGATCCAGGGCTTGGCGCTCCAGCTTGGGCAGATAGCGGAGCAGGGCCTCGTGAGCGGAGATCCGCCGGCCGCCGAGGCAGTGGAGACCCCAGCCGCAGCGGAAGCCGAGGAGGCACCTGTGGCCGAGGAGCCCAGTGCCGAGGAGCCCGCCGCTGCTGCCGAGGAAGCCCCGGCACCTGCTGAGGAGGCTCCGGCTGCCGAGGAAGCTCCGGCACCTACTGAGGAAGCTCCCTCCGCCGAGGAGCAGGACACCACTGAAGAAGCTTCGGGCGAGGAGCCCGCAGAAGACGACAACGAAACGCCCTCCGCCGAGGGCGACGATGAAGCGAAGGAGGGCTAGATGGCCACGACTACTGACGAGTGGATTGACGAACTAAAGGGCATTTCGGTGCTCGAGCTGTCAGAGCGCATCAAGGCGCTGGAGGAGGCGTTCGGCGTCTCGGCGACCGCGGTAGCCGCCCCGGCTGCCGCCGGCGCGGGTGACGGCGCCGCCGTGCAGGAGGAGGAGAGCAGCACGGTCGATGTGGTGCTGACCGGTCCTGGCGAGAAGAAGATCCAGGTGATCAAGGTGGTCCGTGCGGCCACGGGCCTCGGCCTCAAGGAGGCCAAGGCCCTCGTAGACGAGGCCCCGAAGCCGATCAAGGAGGGCATCGACCGCGATGAGGCCGAGAAGCTGAAGGGTGAGCTCGAGGAGGCAGGCGGCAGCGTAGAACTGAAGTAATTGCTGTCGGAGACCACAAGCGCGCCGAGGTTCCGGGGGGCGCGAGCCCCCCGGCTGGCTCAGATCAGCTGGATGTAGGTCAGCTCCCAAAACGCCGCGCCTAGCAGGGCGGCTGACAAGCCCCACAGGAGCGCCCAGGCCAGGCGCTCGTGAGGTTTCATCGCCGGCCGCAGGTGCCCGAAGATCAGGCCGAGCTCGAGCACCACGCTCAGGAGCACGAACGGGATAAAGGCGAGCTTGAACCCAAGGATCGCGCTCAGAACCGTGAGCACCGTCGGCACGAGGACGCCCGCCCCCACCGCGGAGATCACGAATACCACGAGCTCGTTGAACGGGTCGCGGTAGATGCGGGTGCGGGGATCGAACGCCGCCCCCAGCTTGCCGGTGTCGGGAAGTCCTCCGTGGTGCTCCATCGGCCCCATCATACGAGAGGCCCGCGCGCGGGCCGGCACGGACACCGGGCAGAATGGGTGCGTGCCTCCGAGGGGCGATGCTTAGCGCTACCCTGTGCAGCGGCCTATAGTCGTAGCCGTCCCTCGAGTTGTGCCCCGCCACATAATGCGGAGCCTCGGGACGGGGTCCGTGATGGCCGCGTCCCGCCCCCAGAGGCGGGCAACCGCCCCCAGAAGGGGGGGCGGGTTTCACTGTGCTATTCTGAGCGGTCGCGCTTTGCGCCCCTCTCGCTGCCCCGCCGAACCTCGAAGGAGTTGCCGCCTTGGCACGTGTTGATGCCGCCCGTCTACGCCGCAGTTTCTCGCGGCTGGAAAACCGCCTGGAAGTCCCGAACCTGATCGATATTCAGCGCCGGTCCTTCGACTGGCTCGTCGATACGGAGAAGGGCGGACTCAGGGAGACGATCGACGACGTCTCGCCGATCGAGGACTACACCGGCAACCTCGCCGTGGTGTTCGAGGAGATCCGCTTCGATGACCCGGTGGCCTCCATCTCCGAGTGCCGCGAGAAGGACCTCACCTACGCACGCCCGCTGACCGTCAAGGTGGCCTTCCAGAACCGCGAGACGGGCGAGATCCGCGAACAGTCGGTCTTCATGGGCGACTTCCCGTGGATGACCGAGTGGGGCACGTTCATCATCAACGGCACCGAGCGCGTCGTGGTCACGCAGCTCGTGCGTTCGCCGGGCGCCTACGTGATGGAGCCAAAGGACCGCGAGAAGCAGGTCTTCATCGCGAACCTGATGCCGGCCCGCGGCTCCTGGCTCGAGCTCGAGATCGACAAGAAGGGCAAGGTCTTCGTCCGCATCGACCGCAAGCGCAAGCTTCCCGTGTCGGTCCTGCTGCGCGCCATGGGAGAGACGCTGCGCGAGAGCGGGATGGCACCCGGCTGGACCGGAACCGACGAGGACATCCTCGCGCTCTTCGACAACTCCCTCTACCTGCGCAACACGCTCGAGTCAGACACGGAGGTCACCAAGTCCGAGGAGGGCGCGCTGATCGAGCTGTTCAAGAAGCAGCGTCCGGG
>JACCUO010000037.1 GCA_013811765.1 Thermoleophilaceae bacterium
AGCTCGTCGATGAACACGATGGCCGGTGCCTGCTTGCGGGCGATGCGGAAGAGGCGGCGGATCCTGGCGGCTCCGAGCCCCGCGAACATCTCCACGAAGGACGAGGCGGACTGCGCGAAGAACTGGGCGTTGGACTCGTGCGCCACCGCCTTGGCCAACAGCGTCTTGCCGGTGCCCGGTGGCCCGTGCAGGAGGATGCCCTTCGGGACCTTGGCACCGAGCTGCTTGAACCGCTTGGGATCGCGCAGGAACTCGACCACCTCGCGGAGCTCGTCCTTGGCCTCCTCCACGCCCGCCACGTCTTCCCAGGAGATCGAGTCCGAGGACTGCGGCTTGATCTCCTGCGGCTTCGTCCTCGGCATGAAGCGCAGCATGTAGACGAGCATCACGGCGATCAGGCCCATGAAGATGATCGGCAGCCAGATGACCGCCCAGTCCTCAAACCCCTGCAGTGAAAAGGCCATCAACACGCTCATGTCCTCTCCTTGTCGGCGGGGGGACGGAGGAGCATTACCCCGCCGGTGACACGCCCTCGACGCGCAGGATCTCGTCCAACGCCGCCTTCCCCACCTCGAGCTGCTCCTCCGTGGGCTCGCGCGTTCCCACCACCCGCTGGATCTCGTAGCCGGGGCGGCGCAGCATGCGTGACAGAGATGTTCCCTCGTTGCGCTCGGACCAGGCGAAGACCTCCACCGCCACGGCCACGCTTCCGAGCGTGACGGCCGCCTCGGCGACCGGGCCGCGCAACCCGGCGTGGCGGGCGGCGGCGTTGCCCACCGCCGCCGCTCCCAACATCGGCGCCACGAGGTTCGAGCCGCAGCGATCGTGTTCCTTGTCGGCGGCCGCGGCCTCTCCGTCCTGCTCGTATGCCGCGATCGACTTGTGCTCGACCCCGTGGTAGGCGGACAGGTCCCCAGTGCGCAGCGCGAGCAGCGCGGGCATCAGGCTCACCAGGCCCACCGCGCCCTCGCGCGCGACGCTCCGCCTTCCGGTGGAGCGGATGGCCTGCCCGAGGAGAGCGGCGCCCGCCATCGCCCCCAGCGTGCGGGCGTCCTGCATCGGCAGGCGCGCCGCCGGAAGCGCCCGCTTGACGACCGGGATCACGGCCATCGCCTCTGCGAGCTTGGTGACGCCCCGCAGCCCCGGTATCGACTCGGTGGCCGCTGCGCCCAAGGAGGGCTTGCGCCCGCTCGCCACCTCGATCTCGCCCGCCCCGTTTCGCACCGCGGCGGCCCAGTGGGTGGGGCCGTGGACGAGCAGGCCGTTGCGGAGGGCCATTCCGCCCAGCCGCAGCTTCTCGGCGGGCTCCCCGGGATCGCCCACTATCGGCGGCACCTTGCTCACGCGAGCATCTCCTGGGCCAGTTCGGAGTAAAAGCGCGCGGCCAGGCCGAGATCCTCGACCGGGATGCGCTCGTTGGCCCCATGGATGAGCGGCGCCGCCTCGAACAGGTCCATCTTGCTCTGGGGAAAGAACCCGTAGGCCACGCAATCGGGGAACGCCTCGCGAAACCAGCGCGAGTCGCTGAAGCCGGGGAGCACCACGGGCGTGATGTCGGCGCCGGCGTCCTCGCGTTTGACGAACGAACGGATCGACTCCATCAGCGGCGTGTCGATTGGTGAGCGGTTGCCGATCACGGTCTCGTCAAAGCTTACGGTGAGGCCGTCCTGGCCCACGACCGCGCGGATACGCTCGAGCGCGTGCTGCTCCCCGAGTCCGGGGGGCACCCGGCAGTCCACCTTGAGCCTGGCCTGCGAGGGGATGACGTTGATCTTCTCGGAGGCCTCGATCATCGTGGGCGTCATGGTCACGCCCAGCATCGGCTCCAAAAGGACCGCGATCGCCGGGCTCTGCGCCTCCACCCGCGCAAAGGCGGCCTCGAGGTCGGTGGGGTCCACGCCGAGGGCCTCGAGGAACGCATCGGGCTCCGGTGAATGCTCCGGCCTCACGCGACCGCCCGCGAGGGCCTCGAGCACCGGAGCCATCTTCGTGAGCGCGTTGTCACCGATTCGCGGGATCGAGGCGTGACCTGCCCTGCCCTCCGTGGAGAGCGTGAAGCGGAAGACGCCCTTCTCGGCGACGCAGACGCCGTAAAGCCTCCGCCCGTCGTACTCGAAGACCTCGCCGGCACCCTCGTTGACCACGATGTCCGCGCGCACCTTGTCCGGATGCTGCTCGCACAGCCACTTGGCGCCGTGCTCGGCCCCGGCCTCCTCGTCGGCGGTGAGAACCAGCTTGAGCTCGCCCGATCCCGGCCGCCAGCCTTCCTCGGCGAGCGTCAGGGCAGCGGCCACCTCGGCCGCCACCTGGCTCTTCATGTCGAGGGCTCCGCGGCCCCACACGTAGCCCTCCCAGGCCATGCCCGACCAGGGGTCGAACGGCTCCCACTCCGCCGGGTCGGCCAGGACGGTGTCCACGTGGCCGAGCAGGCAGAGCACCGGGCCTGACTGCGGCCCCTCGAGGGAGGCCACGAGGTTCGGACGTCCCTCGACGGAGGAGAGCAGCTCCACCTCGAAGCCGGCGCGCTCCAGCAGCCCCTTCAGGTACTCCTGGCACCTCTGCTCGTTTCCCGGCGGATTGACGGTGTTGAAGCGGATCAGCCGCCGGAGCAGCTGGGTCGTGCGGTGCTCCAGGCGGCCGGGGTCGGGCATCAGACCGGGAACATGCGGCGGCTCTTCCAGAGCCAGCGCAGATCGCCCCTCGCCCGCAGTCGACCGCGCGCGACCATCAGCCGGGGGTCCGCCCGGTTGGCCACCACGTCGACGAAGTCCTCGAAGGTCGTCTTCAGCGTGAGGCGGGGGGCGTCGGCGCGGCCGCGCGCGGCGCGCGTCGAGCCGTTCGTGACGATCACGTGCCATGGCTCGGCGTCCCTGAACTCCCACTGGATCGCGCCCGGCTCGGACACGGCGCCGCTGTCGAGTCCCGCGGCCACCGCGTCGAAGAGGAGGCCCATGTCCTCGGAGCCGGCCGAGGGCGGTCCTGTCTTCTCGCCGATGTAGCCGGCCTTGAGCAGCCGTTTGGTGCGCTCGGCGCGTTGGCGCGGCGTACCGGCGACCGGGAAGGGGGGCGGCCCCGGCAGCTCGTCCAGCGGCATTCCGGCCGAACGGAGCTTGCTCAGGATCGAAACGATGCCCTCCTCCGCTATGTCCTCGAAGGTTGAGCCGAATACGGTGAGGTAGCGCTCATCCCACCCCGGCGGGACGATCACCGAGACGGTGGCGGGGAGGATCTCGCGCAGCAGATCCGACACCGCGGCGGGAACCTCGGGGTCCAGCTCGCGCAGGTCGGAGAGCAGCTTCACGCCGAAGGCGATGTGGCGCTGCTCGTCGGCGGCCACGTTCTCCATCCCCGAGCGGAAGGCGGGGAGCAGGTCGCGCTCGGTGAGATAGCTCGTGATGAAGTGCTGGCCGGTTTGGGCGAGCGTGGCCTCGATGACCACGTGGTAGAGCGTGACCGCCGCCGCCAGCCGGGGGATCGAGGGGTTCCGGCGCAGCTCGGCACACATCGTCTCGAGGCGGCCGAACACCTCGCGAAAGCCCCAGTTGAGGTTCGGCTCGATGGCCTTCAACCCGTCGGAGACGCTATCGCCGCCGATGCCGACCACCTCCTTCATGAAGCGGTTGAAGAAGACCGCGTGGCGTGCCTCGTCTGCCTGCTGGGTGGCGAGGAAGTACTTCTGCTCCTCCAGCGGGGCTGCGTCGATGTAGGGTGAGAGGCCGTCGGTAACGGCGTCCTCGCCCCAGAAGAAGAGCGAGTAGTTCCACAGCGCCGCGCGGCGCTCGAAGTCGCTCAGCTCGGTCTGCCACTCCTCGGAGTCGGTCGAGAAGTCGAGTTCGGTGGAGCTCCACTGGCCGTGCTCCCAGCGGCGGTAGAGATCCTCATAGGAGACGTCGGCGAGCGGGTTCCGGGTTGCGGTGGCGATCTCCATGTAGCTCGTGCTGGGCGCTTGCCGATGTTACCCGCCGCGCCGCGGCTGCGAGAATCATCCCGTGCCAGAACAGCTCTTCGAGGAGGATCGCCCGCCGCGTGGGCCTGCGGGCGTTCCAACCGCAGATCAGCCGCTGGCGGCTCGGATGCGCCCGGCAACGCTTGCGGAGTTCGCGGGCCAGGAGCACCTGCTCGAGCCGGGGTCGGCCCTTCGCGCGGCGATCGAGGAGGGGCGCCCGCACTCGATGGTGCTCTATGGCCCCCCCGGGTCGGGCAAGACGACGCTCGCGCGGCTGATGGCCGCGACCTCGCGGGCCGCCTTCGAAGAGCTCTCGGCGGTCAACGCGGGCCGCCAGGAGGTCCGCGAGATCCTCGAGCGCGCCACCTACCGGCGCGGCACCGGCGGCACGGGCACCGTGATGTTCCTCGACGAGATCCATCGCTTCAACAAGGCCCAGCAGGACACGCTGCTGCCGGCCGTCGAGGAGGGCCTCGTGACGCTCGTGGGCGCCACCACCGAGAACCCGTACTTCGAGGTGAATTCGGCGCTGCTCTCGCGGTGCCGGGTCTACGAGCTGAGCCCGCTCGACGAGAAGCACGTCGCAGGGCTGCTGTCCCGCGCGCTCTCCTCAGAGCGCGGGATCCCCGATTCTCCGCCCGTCGAGCCAGGCGTGCTCGCGTTCTTGGCCGCCCGCGCCGGCGGGGACGCCCGCACCGCGCTCGCCGCGCTCGAGCTGGCCTGCGAGACCGTGGGCGAGGGACCGGTGACGCTCCGTCACGCCGAAGATGCCCTACAGCGCCGGGCGGTGCTCTACGACAAGGGCGGGGACCGCCACTACGACACGATCTCCGCCTGGATCAAGGCCACGCGGGGCTCTGACCCCGACGCCTCGCTCCTCTACCTCGCCGCGATGCTGGAG
>JACCUO010000076.1 GCA_013811765.1 Thermoleophilaceae bacterium
GGCTGGGAGGGTTCGGGGGGCTGAGCTGCCGCCCGAGGGCGCGCCACCAGGCTCGCGTGCGGGTCGCCCTTCCAGGACACCACGAAGGCCATCTGACCCGACCGCGTGCGCAGCAGGCCGGGTCGCAGAGGCGCGGTCGGCTGGCCCTCTCCGGGGGGGATGTAGAGGCGCCGCGGGCCCTCGATGACGTCGAACCCGGCGGCCTGGACCAACCGCGCGAGGGCGGCCGGGTTGCCGTGCCACCACCACGGACGTCCGACCCCGTCGAGGGTCGCCGCCGGAAGCCGCCGGAAGAGGAGCGAGAGCAACGGGTCGACCCCGTCGACCACCACGAGTGTCTCGCGACAGACCGAGCGCACGCGCTCAAGGGCCCCCACCGGATCGCGGAGGTGAACCAGCAGGCTGCCGAGATAGACCACGTCAAAGGTTCCGATCTCGTTCGGGTCGAGCTCGTAGACGCTGCGCTCGAGACGCTCGACCGAGGACCCCAAAGCCCGGCGGGCGATCTCGAACCCGCGCCCGCCGGCCTGGCGCTCGGCAAGCGTGGCCACCGTCTCCGGGTCGCTCCCCGCCGGCCAGTCCCACCGTGCGGGATCGAGCACGTCGATGCCCACCACCTCGGCCGCCCCCCGGCGCTCCATCTCGAAGGCCCAGAAGCCGTTGAAGGTGGCCACGTCCAGGCAGCGCTTGCCTTCCAGCGAGGTGGGAAGGGGCACCTGGCGTGCGATCCGGCGGGTGTCGAGCCAGCCCGGGGTGGTCACCCCGGGCGCAAGCTCGAGCGTGTGATACCAGTCGATCTCGGCCACCTCGGCCGCCAGGTCGGCCGTAGATGTGGCGCTCTTGCCCACGACCGACAACGGTATCTTGCGCGGCATGCCAGCCCTGCCCAGCCTGCGGGCCGGCCGCCGCCGGCTGGCCTCTCTCCTCGGCCTGCCCGAGTTGCACGGAAGCATCCACCGCCTCGAGCAGCGAGTCGAGTCGCTCGAGACCCAGCTGCACGAGTCGCGCGAGGAGGCGTGGGAGCGCTCACGCACCCGCTGGCGGGCAGCCAAGCCCACCGCCGGCCTCACCTGGGACGTGCAGCTCAACGGCCAGGCATTCGTTGCCCGCGCCGAGCACCACGGCGCTTTCGGCCCGGAGAAGAGAATCGCCGAGATCGGCCCCGGCTACGGCCGCCTGCTGGGCTCGGTGCTCGAGCGGGGTCTCGCCTTTGCCTCGTACACGGGGGTGGACCTCTCAGAGCAGAACGTTGCCCACCTCGTGGAGACGTTTCCCGACCGGCGGATCTCGTTCGCCTGCGAGGACGTCGAGGCCGTCGCCTTCGCGGAACCGGTGGATGCGGTGCTTTCCTCGCTGACCTTCAAGCACCTGTTTCCCTCCTTCGCCCGCGCGCTGTCCAACCTGGCGGGACAGATGACCCCCGGCGGCATCGTTCTCTTCGACCTGATCGAGGGGTCGAGGCGCTTCTTCGAGGAGGACGGCGTGACCTACATTCGCTGGTACGAGCGGGGGGAGGTGGAGGACATCCTCGCGGCCTGCGGACTCGAGCGCGTGGCATTCGAGCAGGTGCGCCACCACCCCGATTTGGCGCGCCTGCTGGTGGTGGCGCGGAAGTCATCGTGAGCGCGCAGGTAGCCGTGGCGGTCGTCTCCACGAACCTGCGCGACCTTCTGGCGAGCACGCTCGAATCGCTGCGGCCCGACGCGGATGCGGGGCTGATCGAGGTCTGGGTTGTGGATAACGCCTCGACGGACGGTTCGCCCGAGATGGTGCGCGAGCGGTTTTCCTGGGTCTCCTTGGTGGCCTCCGAGGAGAACGTCGGCTACGGCACCGCCGTCAACATGGTCGCCGAGCGGACCCGGACGGAATGGATCGCGGCCGCCAACGAGGACATCGAGATCCGTCCCGGCGCCATCGCGCGCCTCCTCGCCGCCGCGCGCGATCATCCGGACGCGGCGTTGGTGGCCCCGCGGCTCGAGCTCCCGGACGGCTCGACCCAGCACTCCGTGCACCCCTTTCCGACCCTGTGGCTCACGGTCCTCTTCAATCTCGGCCTCCACCACCTCAGCCGGCGACTCGCCGACCACCTCTGCCTCGAAGGTCATTGGGACCCCGGCAAACCACGGTCGGTCGATTGGGCGATGGCCACGTTCCTGCTGGCGCGGCGGAGCGCGTGGGAGGAGGTCGGCGGCTTTGACCGAGCGCAGTGGATGCACGCCGAAGACCTCGACATCGCCTGGCGGCTGCGGCGGGCGGGCTGGCGGACCCGGTACGAGCCGTCGGCCGAGGTATTTCACGTGGGAAGCGCGGCGTCGAAAAAGGCGTTCGGCGACGAGCTGATGACGCGCTTCATGGCCGCGAGCTACGGCTGGCAGGCCCGTCGGCGGAGTCCGGCGATCGCCCGCGCGATCGCGCTGGTCAACTGCGCCGGAGTCGCCGCGCGCCTGGCGGCACTCCAGCCGCTCGCACGGGTTCGTGGCGGACGCTTCGCCGAGTCGCGCGACCAGTGTCGGTATTGGCTCGGTGTGCACCGCACGGGACTCGCCTCGCGCGCCGAACTGCTGAGCCGTCGCTGACGTCGCCGGCGGTGCCGATGAGTTGAGGACGCCCCTGCCGTCGTAGTGACGACAGCGAGGATCAGGACTTTCGTGCAAGACCCGAGGGACACACCGATGACCCTGGTACAGGTCGTCGACGACGGGACCGAGGTGGTTCTGGGCCGCGCGGACGAGCGGAGGCTCGACCTCGCGCTGGTCGACGCCCTGGCGCGAATGCAGCTCACGGCCCGAGGCCGCACCTGCCTGCTGCGGCTGCGAGGCGTGTCCGAGGAGCTGCGCGAGCTGATCGAGCTCGTCGGGCTCGCCGACGTCTTAATCCTCGAGCCGCGGCGGGAGGCCGAACTCGGCAAACAGCTCGGGGTAGAGAAAGTGGTGCAGCCCGGCGATCCGCCCGGCTGAGAGCTCGAGGACCACGATCGCCCACGGCTCATACGCGCCTTGTCCCGCCGGGTGATAGATGCCAACCGCCGGCCCGCCGTTTGCCGACGTGGTGAGGAGCCGCGAGCCCTTGCAGTGGAT
>JACCUO010000091.1 GCA_013811765.1 Thermoleophilaceae bacterium
GGCCGGGACCGGCCGTAAGAATCGGGAGATCGCCGAGACCTTGTTCATATCTCCGCGCACCGTCGAGGCACACGTGGCATCCGCCATTCGGAAGCTGGGGGTCGAGTCCAGGCAGGCGCTTGCCACGGTAGCTGGAGCCTGGGGTGAGACGAAGAGCCCCCTTGACCGAGGCGAAGAATCCGTAGCGCCACCGAAATCACGTAGCGCTTAGCGTCGGTAGGCGCGTGCCCTCTCGACACGGTCGGCGGCGGAAAAGTACGTACCGCTACCCGAAAAATGCGTAGCCCTACGGATTGATCGGCACGTCAGTTTCCGCCACGCTGACCCAAGAGACACTTGTGGCTGTCGGCTGAGAGCGGTCGATCCGCCCAAATTGCAACTTAGGAGGGTCGGAATGGACCGCGTACGCTTGATGGGCTGGTGTCGCACCTGTGTTCCCGGCATGGCGCTGCCTGCTTTCGCGGCGGCCGAAGGCGGCCTGTTCGCCGAGCAGGGGCTCGAGGTGGAGTTCGTGGGCTGCACCCGCGCCCCCGACTACTCGCTGCAGGGGTTCACGGCACGACCGAAGGCGGTCGCCGCGGGAGATGCCGACTTCGCGATCAGCTCGGTCGCGTATCTGCTCGCCGCTCAGACCGAGCTTGGGGGGCGTCTGCCGGTTCGGTTTGCGGCGGCTGCTCACCAGCGCAACCCGATCGTCGGGATCGTCCACGGGGATTCGGACTTGGAGGAGCCGGCCGATTTGGTGGGGGCGCGGGCGGCGAGCTGGAGCATTCCGTGGTTCACCCAGGAGTACGCGGGCGCACTCGCCCATATGGGTCTCGGCTCGCCGGAGATCGTTGAGCGCTCAGAGGATCTCGACGGGGCGCTGGGTCGGGGGGAGATCGATGTGATCCCGACATGGATGGACATGACTCTTTATCACCGCAACTCCGGCTTTCCGATCCGCACTGTTCCGCTCGACATCGATGTCTACACGACCGGGTTGGTGGCGGCTGACCGTATGCCGCTGGAGCTGGTGTCGCGCTTCCGGGATGCGTGGGTGGCCGGTTTCGAGCTTCAGCTCGAGCGGCCCGAGCTGGGGATAGCGGCGTTCAGACGCCAGTATCCGGATGTTTCCGCGGAGCACATCCGCGCGAACTGGGCGGTCTTTGAGCCGTATGCCGTGGATGGCGTGGTCGCGCCGGGCTCGATGGACTCAGAGCAGTGGCGAGAGACGATCGACTACACCGCAATCACCCATGGCCTGTCGGTGTTCGCAGGAGAGCGCCTCTACCGGCCCGAGCTCTTGGCGCCCGCGCTGGCGTACTCAGCCGCGTAGGGACTCACGAGCGCAGGGACTTTCGGTCTCAACCAGATCAACGCCTGGGCGCTCTCATGTCTGAGCGGGACGCTGTAACCACCCCGGGATCGCTGCGCGTGGATCCGCGGACAGAACACCTGAAGCCGCCCACCAGGCGCTTTGCGCTCCCACGAGAGCTCGTGCCGGTTATCGAGGTGATGTGGCGCGAGGGGGTGCTCTACCACGAGATCGCGAAGGTGTTGGGCATCTCCTGCGGGGATGTGCATCGGCTGATCCGCGAGCGGGTGCCCCCGGCTGAGCGCACCGGACAAACGACAGCGCGGCTGAAGGACGGCCGCTGCTCGGACGAGCGGCTCCTCCACGGTATGCGCAAGGCGGCAAGCGTCCTGGCGGATGCACCCGCGATCAGCGCCGCTGAACGCCGTGACGTCCAGGCGCTGATCGAGGGTTGGCTTGCGACGCGCGGGGAGCGGGCTGCGACCGGAGGTGCCACTGCGGGCGCGGATGCCGCTTCGCCCTCCCAGGGCCTGAGCCCAGCGGACCTGCGCAGCGAGCTCGACCGCTTCAAGGCCGAGCTGCGCGCGGGTGGCCTCAAGGAGTCCACGGTCCACGCCTACCTGCTTGGATCGTCGCTGTTCGTACGCTGGCTCGCCGGCGACTACGTTCCCGGCCCCGGGTATTCAGGGCGAGCTCGGGCTTTCACGGCCGAGGAGCGGTCGTGACCGCGGGATGGGGGGAGCGCGCCCCGGAGTAGGAGGCCGGGCAAGCGGGACTCCTTCACATCGATCCCGCGCCGCCTGTGGCGCGGTAGAGTCGGGTCGATGAACGTTGCGATCGTGGGGAAGGGCGGATCGGGAAAGACCTCGATCTCGGGCACGATGGCGCGGCTGCTCGCGCGCCGGGGCCAACGCGTCATCGCCGTCGACGGCGATCCCAATCCCAACATGGCGCTCACACTCGGCGTCCCGGCCGAGCGGATCGACGATCTGCCCACCCTGCCGACGGACCTGGTCGAGAGGACACCCGAGGGCCCCCGCTTCACGAGAACGCTCGAGGAGGTGTGCGCCTCACACTCCGTAGAGGGCAAAGACGGGGTTACGCTGCTCGTGATGGCCAACCCGAAGAAGGCCGGCACCGGCTGACTGGGCAGCATGCACGCGG
>JACCUO010000103.1 GCA_013811765.1 Thermoleophilaceae bacterium
CCGCAGGAGGCCGATCCCGATGCCGGGGATTGAGTCTCCCTCGTGCCCGGCCTCGCCGCTGCTAGGATGCGCGGCCGCATGCCGAGCATCAACCAACTGATCCGCAAAGGGCGCAAGAAGCCCAACAAGAAGGTGGCCACCCCAGGACTCAAGTCGGGGCAGGGCCGCAAGAAGCGGACAGCCGCGCCCCAGCGCCGGGGAGTATGCACCCGCGTGTACACCACCACGCCCAAGAAGCCCAACTCGGCGCTTCGAAAGGTGGCTCGGGTCCGGCTGACCAACGGCATGGAGGTGACCTCCTACATCCCGGGCGAGGGCCACAACCTCCAGGAGCACTCCGTCGTGCTCATTCGCGGAGGCAGGGTCAAGGATCTACCTGGGGTCCGGTACAAGGTCATCCGCGGCACCCTCGACGCCGCCGGGGTGACCGAACGCAAGAAGGCGCGGTCCCAGTACGGGGCCAAGGCGAAGTAGCGCGAGATGCCACGCCGCGCAGCAGCGGGGGCCCGCCCCCTCGATCCCGACGCCATCCACTCCTCCCAGCTTGTCCAGCAGGTCATCAACAAGGTGATGGTCGACGGTAAGAAGTCCACCGCCGAGAGGATCGTCTACGACGCGCTCGATGTGCTCGCGCGGAAGACGAACGAGGAGCCGGTGGTCGCCCTCGAGAACTCAATCAAGAGCCTCACCCCGGTTCTCGAGGTCCGCTCGCGGCGGGTCGGCGGAGCCACCTACCAGGTGCCGGTCGAGGTTCCCTCGCGCCGCGCGCGCACGCTTGCGGTGCGCTGGCTCGTCGAGTTCGCCCGCCGGCGGCGGGAGAAGACGATGTCGGAGCGCCTCGCGAACGAGCTCGTCGACGCGGGGTCCCAGCAGGGCCTCGCCTACAAGCGCAAGGACGACATCTACCGCATGGCTCAGGCCAACAAGGCCTTCGCTCACTACCGCTGGTAGCCGCCGGCAGCAGGAACGCGATGACCGGCGCCTCGCGGCGTCCTCGGTCGCTCGCGTGCGGAGCACGCGTCGCTCCCTGCGTCCTGGCGATGCTTGGTCCTCGCGCCCCTGCTCCCAGCGGTCCCTTCGCCACGCGTCACGGCGCGACGTCCCCCCGCCTGCAAGGAAATTTGCCTCGTGCAAGTTCCCCTGCACCTGGAGGGAATCACTTGAAGAGAGCGACGCGGGAGCCTAGCCTGCTGCGCGTACTGATGGCGATCTCAAGGCGGGAGCAAACGATATGAAGCGACAGCGGGCAACGGACTTGAGGGCGGCGGTCGACAGGCTTCCCCTCGGCACACGCCAGGCGATGCTGAAGGGCATCGACAAGAACCCCATCATCGTGGGCGCCGACGGCAACGTCCGTGGGGGCGTGTGTCCAATGCTCGCTGCCTCAAAGGGGCATCAGAAGAAGCTCGGCAAGCCCTTCGCCCGCGCGTGGGATGCCTACGCCGGCGTGCGTTTCTCCCGCCCGGCTTCAAAGCACGAGCTGCGCACCCTGAAGACGATGCTCGAGGTGAGCATCGACAACGAGACGGAGTCGCCGGTCGATCTGAGCGCCGCGATCGCCTCCTACGAGGCTGTCCAGCCGAGTCCTCCCACCGAGCGTCCCGCGGTATCGACAGCGCTCGGGACGGGCGAGGCGCTGGACATGGCCGAAGCGATCGCCGCGCACGAGGCCGCAATGGAGCGACGCCGCGCGGACGAACGCCGGGCCGCCGAAAGCGTCCCCGTGGAGCGCGCCGCCCCGACACCGCGCGAGCGTGTCGACACCGGCGAGCGCGACCGTACGCAGGAGCTCGAACGCCGTCACGGCTGGGCATGGCTGCGACCGGTCCGGCGCTTCGACGACTACGAGCGTGCCCTCCAGCTGCTCGATGACGCCGAGCGGGCGGGGCTCTCAGAGGTGGATCAGCACGATCGTCGCAGCGCGTCCAGGGGGCGGGAGCTCGCCGGGAGCGCCGCGGGGCGCAACTAGCCGGCCGCTAGGTCCGCGGTCGGCCTACGAGCGTCAGCGCACCTGCGAGGGCGAGCAGCAGGCCCCCCGCGATTTCGATGAAGAGCCCGGCGCCGGCCCGGCCATCGGCCCCCTCGTAGGTGATGCCGATGGCTCCGGTCCGGCCCGCCTCGGGAAGATCGCGCAGCAGGGCCATGCCGAGCACCAGCGTCGCGACGGTGATCAGTGCGAGGCCGGCAGGGCGGCTGCCTCTGCGGGCGGCGCCCACCGCCATGAGGACGGCGAGGGCCCCTAGGAGCAGCAAAGCGCCCCCGTGGCGCTCGAAGCCGCTCAATTCGCAGCGGTCCGCCGCGCTCAGGTCGGCCACCTCCCGGCAGGTGCGGCCGGGGATCTCAACCCAGGCGATCGTCGTGAACTCGGCGGCCACCAGAAGCAGGGCTCCGAGCACACCCAGGGTGAGCACCACTGC
>JACCUO010000129.1 GCA_013811765.1 Thermoleophilaceae bacterium
ATGCGGACGTGGGGCGAGCGCCGGGGGTCCGGGGGCGGGAGCCCCCGAGAAGTCCCTAGGACGAAGTCCCTCACCGCACGTGTTCTAGTCGACGCGGTGGACGCTGGCGTGGATCTCGCGCGCCACACGCCCCGGGAGCCCCGGAACTCCCTCGAGCTCGTCGCGACTGGCGGCGAGGAAGCGTTCGGGGGTCCCGAAGTGCTGAAGGATCGCCCGCTTGCGAGCCGGGCCCACTCCGGGGAGATCGTCGAGCACCGAGGAGGTCATCGCCTTGTCGCGGCGCCCGCGGTGAAAGTCGACGGCGAAGCGGTGGGCCTCGTCACGCACCCGCTGCAGCAGCTGCAACGGCGCCGAGTCATGGCGCATCAGCAGCGGCGCGGGCCGCCCCGGCAGGAACACCTCCTCGAGCTGCTTGGCGAGCGAGATCACAGTGGCGCCGAGCTGCGTGAAGTCGCCCAGCTCGGCGAGACCGGCGGAGAGCTGGCCCTTGCCTCCGTCGATCACGATCAGGGTGGGAAGGGAGGCGAAGCTGGCGTCGTAGGCCCTTTCGTGCGGCGAGAGCTCCTTCTGGGCGCGGTACTGCGACATGCGGCGTCCCAGTACCTCGGCCATGGCCGCGAAGTCGTCCTGCACCGCGCCGCGGACGCCGAAGCGGCGGTAGTCGGACTTCTTCGCAGCGCCGCCCTCGAAGACCACCATGGACGCCACGGTGTGGGTCTCGCCCAGGTTGGAGATGACGAAGCACTCGATCCGCATCGGTATCTGGGGCATCCCGAGCGCCTGCTGGAGGCCGTCCAGCGCCTCTATCCGCTGGCTGCGGCGCCGCTCGGAGCGCAGGCGGTCCTGGTCCAGCGCCAGCCGCGCGTTGCGCTCGGCCAGCTCGAAGATCCGGCGCTTGTCGCCGCGCTCGGCCGATCGCACCTCCACGGCCGCCCCGCGCCGTTCGCTGAGCGCCTCGGCCAGGGCCTCGGTGCGCTCGGTGCCGCGGGGGACGATCACCTGCGGCGGAATCGAGATCGAGCTGGCGTAGTACTGGAGCACGAATTCCTCGAGCACCTCGGACTCATCGCGCCCTGCGGCGTTCTCGAGGTAGAAGGACTGCCTGTCGGCCAGCACCCCCTCGCGCACCTGGAACACCTGCGCGTTTGCGTCGGTCTCCTCGGACGCGACCGCCACCGCGTCGAGCGTGCCCACGGAGTCGTTGGCCACCCGCTGGCGCTCCAGCAGTGAGCGCACGGCCCTCAGCTTGTTGCGGAACTGCGCCGCCGTCTCGAACTCCTGGTCGGCGGCGGCAAGCTTCATCGACTCGTTCAGGTCGCGTTCGATCTCGCGGTAGCGGCCCGAGAGAAAGGCGATGATCGTCTCGATGTTCTCCCGGTACTCCTCCTTGCTCACCGCGTCGATGCAGGGCGCCTGACAGCGCTTGATGTGGTACTCCAGGCAGGGGCTGCCCGAGAGCCGCCCCGGCTGCTTTCCCTCGCAGGTGCGGTATTGGAAGACCTTGCCGAGCAGGTCCAGCGTGCCTCGCACGCGCTTGGCGTTGGAGAACGGCCCGAAGTAAACCCGGCCGCGCTTGTGGCGCTCGCGGGTGAAGTAGACGCGCGGGTAGTCCTCGTCGAGGCTGATCGCGATGTAGGGGTAGCTCTTGTCATCGCGCAGGCGCACGTTGAACCGCGGCCGGTGGCGCTTGATGAACTCCTGCTCAGTGAGCAGCGCCTCGGCCTCGGTATGGGTGACCACGAACTCGATCGACTCGATCGCAGCGATCATGTCGTCGGCGGCGCGGGTGTGGGACTTCGAGAAGTGCCCCGCCACGCGCTTGCGGATCGAGTTGGCCTTGCCCACGTAGAGCACGCGGTTCTTGGAATCGCGGAACAGGTAGACGCCGAAGGCGTCCGGGAGCGAGCGCCGCTGCTCGGCTATGCGCTCCTTCCGTGTCTTGGGAGGATCCTTCTCGGCGGTATCAGGCACTCGTATCGAGGATACGCGGGAGCCTGCAGCTGCCTGCGGGCTATGCCAGCAGCCGGCCGACCGAATCGGCCACGCAGGCAGGCTTCTCCGTGCCCTCGACCTCCACTGTCCAGCGCTGGACGACCTGGAACCAGCCGTCACCCACCTCGTCCACCGACACGATCTCGATCGAAGCCCTGATCCGCACGCCGGTCGGCACGG
>JACCUO010000147.1 GCA_013811765.1 Thermoleophilaceae bacterium
CGCGCGGGCGGCAGCCGCCGACTCCCCCGAGATCCAGGCGTCCGTGCTTCGCATGCAGAACGAGCTCATCGTGGCGGGGGCGGAGCTGGCCACCGCGCCCGAGGCCGGGGATCGCCTGGAGGAGGGCGTCTCCAAGGTGACCCAGGCGATGGTCGGGCGCCTGGAGGAGGACATCGACCGCTACATGGAGCGGGTGGACCTGCCGCCCAAGTTCGTGATCCCCGGCGGCAACGAGCTCTCGGCGCGCCTCGACGTGGCGCGAACGGCGGTGCGGCGGGCCGAGCGGCGAGTGAGCGCGCTGAAGGAGGAGGGCCGGCTGGCGGACGATACCGTCCTCACCTACCTCAACCGGGCCTCCGACGCCGTCTACGCCATGGCCCGCTACGCCGATGAGGACGACCCCGAGCTGTTCAAGGGAAGAGGTTGAGATGAAGGCCATCGCACGGCGAACGAGACGCACCCTGAAGCACTTCATCGAGATCGGATCCCACTCGGTCACGTCCGACGAGCCGTACGAGCACGGCGGCACGAATGCCGGTCCGAATCCCCAGGAGCTGCTGGCGGCGAGCCTGGCGTCGTGCAGTGCCGCCACCATGGAGATGTACGCCCAGCGCAAGGGCTGGGACATCGGGGACGTGGTGGTGGAGGTGGACTACGAGCCCGCCCAGCGCGGCTCGCCCACGAGTTTCCGGATGGCGGTGCGGCTCCCCAAGGAGCTACCCCAGGAGCAGCGTGACAAGCTGATGCAGATCGTGGCCAAGTGTCCCGTGCACCGCACGCTCGAGGGCGAGGTCATGTTCGAGGAGCGACTCGAGCTGGTGTAGGTCTGTGCGCACCCCCGGCCGGCTACGTGAGGTGCTGCTCGCACCCGAGGAGGCGGCGGCGATGGACGCGCCGGGGAAGACCGACGCGGCCGTCCTCGTGCCCCTTTACGAAGAGGACGGTGACCTGGTGGCCGTCTTTACCGAGCGCAGGGCGGATCTGCGGAGGCACGCCGGAGAGATCTCCTTTCCCGGCGGCCTGCGAGAGGGCCCGGACGAGGACCTGAGCCGGACCGCGCTGCGCGAGGCTCACGAGGAGATCGGGCTGCCCCCCGCGGGCGTGGATGTGGTGGGAGCGCTCCCGCCGGTCGGCACCTTCGTGACGAGCTACCGGATCTTTCCCTTCGTGGGCGTCATCCAGTCCGGCCAGGCGTGGGCGCCCCAGGCGACCGAGGTGGCCCGCATCCTCGAGCTGTCACTCGGCGATCTCGTGCGCGGCTATGAGCGCCGCCGGCTGATCCGCCGCGGAGTGCCGATCAGGACACCGACCTACACCGTCGACGGGCACCTCGTCTGGGGGGCCACCGCGAGGATCGTCGAGCACCTGCTCGATCGCCTCGCATCACTGTCGTAACTGCCCGACCGCGGCTCAGCTGCCCTTTTCGATCGGCACGTCCACGAGGTTGCCCCATTCGGTCCATGAGCCGTCGTAGTTCCTCACGTCGTCCTCCCCGAGCAGCTCGTGCAACACGAACCACGTGTGGGCAGAGCGTTCTCCGATCCGGCAGTAGGCGATCACGTCCGAGCCGTCCAGCACGCCCTTTCCGGTGTAGAGATCACGCAACTCGTCGGCGGGCTTGAAGGTGCCGTCCTCGATCACCGCCTGAGCCCACGGGACGGACGCGGCGCCGGGGATGTGCCCTCCGCGCTGGGCGCCCTCCTGCTCGTAGCCCGCCATCGCGATCAGCTCGCCGGAATACTCCTGGGGCGAGCGCACGTCGACCAGCCGGGTCGGAGCGTCGAGAGCCGCCATTACCTCGTCGCGCTTGGCGCGGATGGTGTCGTCGCCCGGCTTCGCCGTGAAGCTCGAGGCCGCGTGGTCCGGTGCGTCGGTCGTGGTAGGCCTGCCCTCGGAGATCCACTTCTCGCGCGGACCGTTCATCAGCTTGACGTTGTGGTGTCCGTAGTACTTGAGGTACCAGTAGGTATAGGCGGCAAACCAGTTGTTGCGGTCGCCGTAGAGGACTACCGTGTGGTCGTTCGAGACGCCGCGGCTGCCGAACAGCTCACCGAACTCCTCGGGGCCGAGGAAGTCGCGCTTGACCTGGTCCTGGAGGTCGTTCCTCCAGTCGAACCCGATCGCACCCGGGATGTGTGCCTCGGCGTAGAGCGCGGGGTTCTCGTCCACCTCGACGATGCGGACGGTCTCATCGCCCAGATGGTCCTCTACCCACTGGGTGTCGACCAGTACATCCTTCGCGTAGTCGGCCACTGGTGCCCTCCTCAAGGGGTGAAAGTTGGTAGGAATTACTCATATTAGAGTGGGGGCGCCCTTCGACACGATGGCGGTCCCGGTTGGACCGCCTGGCCGGTGACGGCGACGCTGACGCGCTTTAGTCTCCCGGATGATGACTGGTGCGGTTGAGCCCTGCGGATCCTCGGCTCTGCTCGACTACCGGCCGACGTCCGCCTGGGACGAGGGCTTCGATGCCGAGGGCACCCCCCGGGCGCACTACACCGGACTGCTCGAGTCACTGGCGGCGGCCGACCTGTCCGCGCTGCGAGACGCCGTGGCCTCGCGTATGAGCGGCGTGGTCTTCGGCGGGAACGGGAATACCACCCCCTTTCGCCTCGATCCCGTTCCGCGACTGATCGAGGCCGAAGAGTGGGATCTCCTCGCGCGCGGGCTGGCACAGCGGGCGCGGGCGCTCGGGGCCTTCCTGGCCGATGCCTACGGGGACCGGGCGATGGTGGCCGCGGGGAAAATCCCGGAGCGCGTGATCGAATCCGCCGAACTCTTCGAGCCTTCGATGCGGGGCGCGCCTCCTCCCGGGACGGGATGCGTGGCGGGACTCGACCTCGTGCGTGGCGGCGACGGGGTGCTGCGTGTGCTGGAGGACAACATGCGCACGCCATCGGGCATCGCATACATGGCCGCGGGGCGAGGGGCTCTGGACGACCGGCTTCCCTGCTCCCCGCCCCCCGGCCGGGCCGATCCCGACGGGGCGTTCGCGATGCTCGCTGCGGCCCTCCGAGACTCGGCTCCGGATGGAGGAGGAGACCCGTCCATCGCCCTGCTCTCCGACGGTCCTGCCAACAGCGCGTGGTGGGAGCACCGCGAGATCGCCGCACGGCTCGGGGTGCCGATCCTCTCCCCCACCGACCTGCTCGTGCGCGGCGGGCGCCTGCACGGGCGCATGGAGGGAGGTGCCACGCGCGAATTGCAGGTGGTCTACCGCCGCACCGACGAGGATCGGCTGCGTGACGATGACGGGGAGCCCACCTGGCTCGCGGAAGTGCTCATGAAACCCTCCCGCTCCGGCGCGCTGACGGTGGTGAACCCGCTCGGCGCCGGGCTTGCCGACGACAAGCTCGTGCACGCCTACGTGGAGGAGATGGTGCGCTTCTACCTCGGCGAGGAGCCGCTCGTGCCCTCGGTGCGGACCTTCGACCTCGGCGACGAAGAGGTGCTCGAGGAGGTGCTCCCCCGCCTTGCAGAGCTTGTCGTCAAGCCCCGCGCGGGCCACGGGGGGGCGGGCGTGGTGGTCTGCCCGCACGCCACCCGCGAGG
>JACCUO010000169.1 GCA_013811765.1 Thermoleophilaceae bacterium
GCTGGATCGGCTTCCCGGGCAGGATCCCCTGCAGCTTGCCGAACGCGATGTTCGAGCCCCAGAAGGAGACCGAGCCGATGATCGCGGCGAAGAGGATCGGAATCAGCGTCTCGAGCTCCGGATTGACCCCGTCGTAGAGCCCCTTGCGGTACTCCGCCCATGAGATCAACGCCACCGCCCCGCCGCCCACGCCGTTGAACAGCGCCACCATCTGCGGCATCGCGGTCATCTTCACCTGACGCGCTGCCGGGACGCCGATGATGGTGCCGAGCGCGATTCCCAGCGCGATCAACCCGTAGTCGCCGACCTCTTCGGTGAGCAGGGTGGCGGCCACGGCGATCGCCATTCCCACCGCGGCGACAATGTTGCCGCGCCGGGCTGTGCTCGGATGGGTGAGCAGCCTGATCCCGAGTATGAAGAGGACGAACGCGACGATGTACGCCGCGTTGATGAGGTCGGGGTCCTGCAGAAGGCTCCCCAGTGGGGGCGTCACGTCGGCGCCTCTTCGCTCGTCGGCGCCTCTTCGCTCTTCGGCTTCCTCGGCTTCCTCGGCTTGAACATCTCGAGCATCCGGTCGGTCACGAGGAAGCCACCGATCACGTTGATCGTGCCGAAGGCGACCGCGATGACCAGGATGATCTTGTTGAACGCGCCGTGCGAGGCGCCGATCACGAGGATGCCGCCCAGCAGCACGATCCCGTGGATCGCGTTGGTGGCCGACATCAGCGGGGTGTGAAGCGTGTTCGGCACCTTCGAGATCACCTCGAAGCCGACGAACGCGGCGAGGACGAGGATCGTGAACTCCGTGAGCAGGTCCATCAGCCGTTCCCTTCGGTGGCAACCCCAGCCGCCTTCTTGGCGCCCTCGTGAACGATCTCGCCGTCGCGAGTGATGCACGCGCCGGCGATGATCTCGTCGTCGAAGTCGAGCTTCAGGGCCCCCTCTTCGTCCACCATCAGCCCCAGCAGGGACTGCACGTTCTTCGCGTAGAGCTGGGAGGCGTGATCGGGCATGGAGGAGGCGAGGTTCTCGGGGCCGATGATCTTCACGTCGTGCGCTATCACCGTCTTTCCCGATTCGGTGAGCTCACAGTTGCCGCCGGTCTCCGCGGCCAGGTCCACGATCACCGAGCCGGGCTTCATGCGCTTCACGGCATCCTCGATGATCAGCAGCGGAGCGCGCCGGCCCGGAACCGCGGCGGTCGAGATCACGCCATCCATCTGGGCGATCACGTCGGCCAGTGCCTCGCGCTGGCGCTGCTGCTCCTCGTCTGTGAGGGCGCGCGCGTAACCGCCGGCGTCCTCGGCGTTCTCGAGCCCGATGTCGAGCTTGACGAACTTTGCCCCGAGCGACTTGATCTGCTCCTCCACCGCGGAGCGCACGTCGAAGGCCGAGAGGACGGCGCCCAGCCGCCGGGCGGTGGCGATCGCCTGCAGGCCGGCGACGCCCGCGCCCAGGACGAGCACCTTCGCCGGGCGGATCGTTCCCGCCGCGGTGGTGAGCATCGGGAGAAAGCGGCCCAGCTCCTGGGCGGTGATGAGAGCGGCCCGATACCCGGCGACGGTGGCCTGGCTCGAGAGCGCGTCCATCGACTGTGCGCGGGTGATGCGCGGGATCGCCTCCATGGCGAAGGAGGTCACTCCGGCGCCGGCGAGGGCCTTCGCGGTCTCGCCGTTGGTGAGCGGCTGAAGGAAGCCGATCAGCACGGATCCCTCGGATAGGCGGCCGATCTCCTCCCTGCTCGGGGGCCCCACCTTGGCCACCACGTCGCCGGAGAAACCGGCGCCCGCCTCGACCTTCGCGCCGGCCTCGGTGAAGGCGGCGTCGGGAACGTGGGACGCCTCGCCCGCACCGGGATCGACAAGGACCTCGACGCCGGCCGCGGAGAGCTTCTGGACCGCATCCGGCACGGTGGCAACCCTCTGCTCGCCGGCGGCGGTTTCCTTTGGCACGGAGAGCTTCATCGGGCGCCGGGGGAGGGTATTGGAGCGCGCGGCGTGGCGCGTGGCCGCCCGGCAGCCCTCACCGCCGGACGCGGCTGCCCAGCTCGTTCCTCAGTGCCGGGGAGCTCGCCGAGTCAGGCTCCGGTATGCCTTTCCGGGCGGCCACCGCGCCGCCTCGCCTGCGCCACCTGACCC
>JACCUO010000186.1 GCA_013811765.1 Thermoleophilaceae bacterium
AAGACGCTCGTGACCGTCGACCCCAACCCGGAGATCGCGAAGGGGCCGGGCTGGTACAAGTTGTTCACCTCCGCCTCCATGATCGTCGCGCTGCTGTTCGCCGCCGGCTTCACGGCGGGCCTCGTGAACCGGGTGATCGACCGGCGCCTGACGGGCCTCGTTGGGAGCCGGGCCGGGCCGCGCCGCGACCACGTGGTGGTGGTCGGGCTCGGCCAGGTGGGGCTGCGCTTGTGCCTGGTGCTTCGCGCGTGCGGGATCCCGGTGATCGCGATCGAGCGCGACGAGGACGCCGAGCTCCTCGGCCTCGCCAAGGGGCTCGGGCTGCCGGTGCTCGTGGGCCGCGGCTCCGATCCGGAGCTGATGGACCGCATGTCGCTGCAAAAAGCCAGGGCCGTCGCCGCGGTGACTGCCGACGACCTCGAGAACATAGCAGTGGCGATGGCCGCGCGCGCGGTGCACCGCGAGATACGCGTCGTGTTGCGCGTCGGCGACGGTGAGGTCGCCAACGAGACGCGATCGCTTTTGCCGCTCGGCCT
This sequence comes from Thermoleophilaceae bacterium, assembly GCA_013811765.1. GTDB lineage: Bacteria > Actinomycetota > Thermoleophilia > Solirubrobacterales > Thermoleophilaceae > JAAYBF01. The sequence goes on from JACCUO010000186.1 coordinate 537, forward strand.
GGTTCGCGACGTACACAGGATCGCGGCCGCGCTGCTGGCGGCAATGGTCCTCGGTGAGGAGGCCGAGAGCGTCGTCTGCCTTGGCGACGACGTGCAACTGCGCTTTCCGGACGGCCGGCTCGAGCGCACCGAGCTCGACCCGCTGCCCGGCTCAAGCGGATAGCGCAATGCTCGTTGCCAAGGCGCCCCTACTCCTCGCGAGGCGAGTCGCGCAACGCATCCATGAACCGGTCGCGGCAACCGCTAGCGGGTTGCCCTCAGGGCGGCCTCGAACGCGTCGTAGGCCGCTTGCCCGAACAGCCAGAAGCGGGCCTCGGCGACCGTCGGGTGCTGGGCCATCGCCTCGCGGACGGAGCGAATGGCAACCGGTGCGGCAAGCTCAACGGGATAGCCGTAGATGCCTGTGGAGATCGCTGGGAAGGCCACGCGCCCGCAGCCGTGCTCGGCGGCGAGCTCGATCGAGCGCCGGTGACAGGAGGCGAGCAGCTCGGGCTCGCCGCCGTCCCCGCCTTCCCAGACGGGCCCCACCGTGTGGATGATCAGGTCGACCGGCAGGGCGTGGCCGGCGGTCGCCTTTGCCTCCCCGGTGGCACAGCCACCCAGCTCCCGGCATTCCTCGAGCAGCGCCGGCCCGGCCGCCCGGTGAATCGCGCCGTCGACGCCGCCACCACCGAGCAGTGACCGGTTTGCGGCGTTGACGATGGCGTCGGCACCGTCGTCTTTGGTGATGTCGCCGAGATGCAGGGTGATCGCCACGAGTCGACCGTAAACGCCCCCCGGCGAACCTCAGCGTCGCAGCCGGATCGAGTTCAGGTCGTTCTCGACGACCTCGTCGGCGCGCGCGATCAGATCATCGATGTCGTCGTGCTCGGCGTGGATGTACCGGCCGGTCAGTCGGTCGGCGCGGCCCGAGGCCAGCGCACGGACGAGCCGGGGCGCAAGCGAGGGCGGGGTCCACGGGGCGTCGTCTCCCAGTGTCTCCGTCAGCGCGGTGCGTACCAGGCCGGGGCTGATCGTGAAGACCGCGATGCCGTGCTGCTCGAGCTGAGCGGCGAGCATCTCGCCGAAGCGGTAGAGCGCGGCCTTGCTGGGGCCATAGGCGCTGTCGCCGACCCTGCCCGGCGTGACGGGTAGATGGCCGCCCCCGCTGCCCACGTTGACGATCCGCCCACCCTGTCGCTCGACCATTCCGCGCAGGACAGCGCGGCAGCAGAGATAGGCACCCAGCATGTTGATCTCGAAGACCCGCCACCAGTCGCCGGCGTCCTCGTCCTCCCAGACCGCCGGCGCACCCGACAACCTGCCCACGCCCGCGTTGTTCACGAGGACGTCGATCGCGCCGACCTCGCTCTCGGCGTCCTCGACCATCCGCTTGACGGACGCCTCGTCGGCCACGTCGACCTCGAGCGCCAGGCCGTCGATCTCGTGCGCCACTCCCTCCACCTGGTCGCCCGTCCGCGCCGCAACCACAACTCGCATCCCGGCGGCGGCGAGCTCGCGCGCAATATTGGCGCCGATTCCGCGGCCCCCGCCGGTGACGAGGGCGACCTGACCAGAGAGCTCGTCGGCCACGGCAGCGCAGGATAGAGCCAAAGCCGGGTCTGGGCGAGCGCCGAGACGCTCGGCCTATCGGTTCTCCGCCGCTTCCAGCAGCCGACGCAGGTCTCGCTCCTGGGCCTTGAGATCGGAGACGCGCCCGGTGGCACTTCGCTGCTCGCCACGGTTCTCGCGGAGCAGGCGGCGAAGCGTGGAGGCCGGGTCGGTTCCCTCCGGACGGGACTCCCGGCCGTCCGTGACCTCGCTCCCGTCCGCGCTCTCGCCGGACAGGCGGCCGGTCCGCAGGTAGGTGATCAGGTCGGCGTCGCCCTCCGGGGTGGCGGGAAACTTGGCCGCCACTCGCTGGGAGTCGGCGTCGACGATGACCGACATCGTCACCCGGTTGGCGGCGTCAGGGATGATCGAGAGCAGGAAGTGCAGGCGCCCGCCGGGGAAGACCTGGCGCGGCTCGATGACGCGGAACTTGCCGCCGGCGTCTGAGCCGCCGCTCTCGGCGAAGTCGATGCCCGGAAAGCTCTCCCCTCGGACGATGTCGAGTGACTTCTGGTTTCCGATCAGTGATTGCCCGCGGCCGGAGAGCCAGACCCGGGTCTTGCCGTTGACCGCATCCGTTGTCATGACCCCGGCGGTGGTGAAGGTGCCCCCGCGTGGCTTGAGGGTCGTCACCCACTGCGGTCCGAGGACCCCGAAGTCCTGCAGGAAGGGCTGCCGGTTGCCCTCGGTGTCCGCCACCTCGAGCTGGTCGGTGTGGACGAAGAGGCGGTTCCAGATTCCCCGCTTGAACTTGTAGGCGTCCGCGATCCGCCGGGCGAGCTTCTCGGGGAAGAGGCGCCCGGACTCGCGCACGAGCGCGCTGCGGGCGGCCTGCTCGGGTGAGAGGTCCTCGATGCGCCCGTCGGGGTGGACGAGGTAGACGCCACCGAACGTCGGGCGCCGCACGAACCAGTTGCCCCTATAGCGGATGTAAGGCGCGATCACGACGGGGCCCGAAGGAGTCGGCACCCCGGTCATCTCGGCCACATCGCAGCCGAAGCACTTCTTCTTGTAGACCTGCCATTTGAGGTTGTCCGAAATCCGCATTCCCGGGCCGTAGCGGAAGTCGGAGTCGTACTCGGCGCCCGACTGCCTGACCGCCGGCGCGGTCGAACCGGCGGACACCGACATCACCCCCCTCGTGGGCTTCGAGAGGATGCGGAACAAGCCGTCGGGATCGCGCACGCTCGTCCAGAGCAACTTCCCGTCCAGCTTGACGATGTGCAGGTTGGTCGGGCGCTCGGTCGGTGAGTTGAGACCATTTTCGCTCTGCTGCTGCGCCACCTCGTAGGGCTTGATGCGGGCCTCCCCGTTGCGCAGCATCTCCAGGGTGAGGGCCCCGTAGTCGCTGTGCTCGTAGATGGCCGCGCCCGTCCAGCTCGCCGTCACCATCACGGCAAATACGAAGCCGGACGTGGCGCAGAGCAGGGCGCTCAGCGCGGGGCCGAAAAGAAGCGGGGGTGTGCGCTCTCCCCGTCCCCGCCAGCCACCGCGGACGAACTCGGCCAGCGAGTAGCGCGGCCGGCGGCGCGCCTTGCCTGCGCCGTTCTGCGCCTTGGGAGCCTGCACGCGCACCCCTCGCTTGCGGGAACGGCGTTCGGGCTCGGGAGGTGTGGCGTGCCGACGCAACTGTCGCCTGGCGAGCTTGAAAGCTGCGTGGAGGAGGAATGCGGTGGCTCCAGCGAGCAGCGGAATCGAGGTGAGCGCGGGGTGGCGAACGAAGAAGAGCATGTAGGGGCCGCGAAACAGCAGGCGCAGCTCCCAGGCGCCGACGAACGTGAGCGGGATCCCGACGACGAGTACCAGGACGGCGGCGCGGCGATGCCCGGCTATCCATGAATGCGAGAGCCAAGCCGCCGGACCCCGGCGGGAGCGGCCGGCTGCGGCGCCCTC
>JACCUO010000201.1 GCA_013811765.1 Thermoleophilaceae bacterium
CGCACGGTCTTCTTGCGCGCCGCGCTGTAGAGCTTCACGGGGATGTTCACGAGGCCAAAGCTGATCGCCCCGCTCCAGATCGCACGCGCCATGACCCCAAGGTACCCGGCGAGGCTTTGCGCGCAAACCGCGGGTGCGAAATTGCGTTTCGCCCGGGAGGAGCACAGCCCGCTCGTCACGCGGGAGGAGCGCAGCCCGATCGTTGATCGGGCGAGCACCGCACCGAGAGTCTCACCGGGCGAGCATCGCACCGAGACTCTCAGCTCTCGCGGACCACCGAGGCCGGATCCACGTCGGGGACCAGGCCCTTGAAGGCGGGGGCACGGAGGGTGGCCGTCCGGGTCCACTCACGGAACTCGACGCGAGCGACGAGCCGCGGCGCCACGAAGACCGTCCCCTTGGGCGGCTGGCGACCCTCGAACGGGCTTTGCGGCGACCGCAGTGCCTCGAGCTCGCGGTGCAGGACGCCCAGCGTGGCCTCCGTGAAGCCCGTGCCCACCTTTCCGGCGTAGCGCAAACGGCCCTCTTGATCGTGGATCCCCACCGCCAGTGCTCCGAGGTTGGCCGCGCGCCCTCCGGTGCCGGCCGTGAATCCCCCGACGACGACCTCCTGAGTGAGGTGATTCTTGATTTTGAGCCAGGCCCCCGTGCGGCACCCGGGCTCATAGGCGGAGTCGAGCCGCTTTGCCACAATCCCCTCGAGGCCCTGCTCCTCGCTCGCCGCGAGCAGAGCGGCGCCGTCACCCTCCCTGTGGCCAGGGGTGCGCCAGCTCGGGCCTGCCAGGCTGAGCTCGGCGAGCAGCTTGCGGCGGTCTTGGTAGGGCAGCGCCAAGGTCGAATGGCCATCGAGCCAGAGCAGGTCGAAGATGACGTATGTCACCGGTATCTCCCCCATCCGCCGACGGACCGCCGCATCGGAGCCGAGGTGCATCCTGGACTGGAGGCGCTCGAAGCTCGGGCGTCCGTCGGAGTCGAAGGCCACTACCTCGCCATCGAGGATCAGGCGGCGCGATCCGAGGTTTCCGGCCAGCTCCCGCACTTCCGGGTAGCGCGGGGTGAAGTCCGTGCCATTGCGTCCGGTGAGCCCCAGATGGCCGGCGTCCGCGTGCGCGATCGCTCGCACGCCGTCCCACTTGACCTCGAAGCCGTAGGCGCCATCCTCGCGCGGCAGCTTGCCCAGCCGGGCCATCATCGGCTCGACCACATCCGGCATCGGCTCGAGCGACGGGTCTGCCGGCGGGTCCATCCGGTGGATCATCCAGTCCTTGCCGCGGGTCCTGAAGAGGACGTACTTGCCCGAGACCCGCCCTCCCCGCAGGGTCACGATCACCTCGTCCTCGCGGAACTTCTCAGCCGAGTAGGACCCGCTGTCCCACACCTTCATCGTGCCGGCGCCGTAGGTGCCCGCTGGGATCTCTCCCTCGAAGGTCAGGTACTCGATTGGATGGTCCTCGGTTCGCACCGCAAGCCGGTTCTCCTCCGGATGGCCCGGTATGCCCCGCGGCAACGCCCACGAGGCAAGCACCCCGTCGCGCTCGAGGCGCAGGTCCCAGTGGAGCCTGCGAGCGTGGTGCTCCTGTACGACGAAACGGGGCGCCTCGGTGTCAGGGGTAGGGTCGCCCACGCCCTCCGGCTCGGGGCTCGCGTCGAGGTCGCGCATCGAGCGGTAACGGTCCAGCTTGCCGGCCATGGGACGAATTGTGCCCCGCGGCGCTCGGGTGGGTCATACGTCCAGGTCCGGCGGTCCCCGGGCGAGGGAAGGGATCCCGCCTACGAGAAGGAAGTATGCGGTCCCGCTCCCTGCACCTCCTCCTCCTGGCGGTCGCCCTCGGGTCCGCGCTCGCCGCTCCCGGCTCCGCCCTCGCCGCCCCGGCCTGTGCCAATGCCGATACCAAGCCCGGCAACGCGACCGAAGCCGTGCTTGCCAAGTCGACCGTCTGCCTCCTCAACCGCGAGCGCACCCGGCGCAGGATGGGTGCGCTGCGAACGAACGGCCGTCTTTCCAGAGCCGCTCTCTCACACACGCTGGACATGGTCCAGAAGCGCTACTTTGAGCATGTCTCCACCACCGGGCTCGACGTGGTGGACAGGCTCACCTCGACCGGCTACCTGGGCGCCGTCCGCAGCTGGGCGGTGGGCGAGAACCTGGCCTGGGGCACAGGCGCCCGCAGCACCCCGCGGGAAACGGTCATCGGCTGGATGAACAGCCCCGGCCACCGGCGCAACATTTTGAACCGGCGCTTCCGCGAGATCGGGATCGGGGTGGTCTTCCACGCCCCCACCAACGACGCCCCCGTCGCTGCCACCTACACCACGACCTTCGGCTACCGGCGCTGACGCGGTAGTCCGAAAGCCGACGCTACCTGGGCAGCTTGCCGCGGCCGCGGCGGCCTGCGGACGCGCTCTTGTTCGTCGCCTTGCGCGATGATCGGAACGGCTTCTGTGCAAAGCGCCCGAGGAACCCGGGCAGCTTGCCCCCGGCGCGCTGACCG
>JACCUO010000212.1 GCA_013811765.1 Thermoleophilaceae bacterium
CTGCTGGACGGGTCGGCGCGGGTCATCGGCGTGAACTCGCAGATCGCCACCGGTGGGTCCCAGGGCAACATCGGGATCGGCTTCGCCGTGCCCTCGAACACGGTGCGCCAGGTGGTGCCGCGACTTGCTCTGGGAGAGCGGATCGAGCGCGCCTTCCTGGGGGTGGAGAGCTCTCCTGCGGCGCCCACGGGAACGGGCGGAGCGCAGGTGCAGAACGTGATCCCGGGAGGGCCGGCGGACCGCGCCGGTCTCAAGCCGGGCGACGTCGTGACGAAGGTCGCCGGCAAGGACGTGAACGAGCCGGCCGACATCTCGGCGGTCATCGCGGCCAAGCGGCCCGGGGACGACGTCCTGCTCCAGGCCGAGCGCGGCGGGCAGTCGGTGGTGCTGAACGCGACGCTCGGGAATCGCCCGGCGCGGACGCCATGAGATTTGCTCGCCCGGCCCGAACCCCATGAGCTTCGCCGAGCCGCTTGTCCTGCTCGGCCTGCTCGTCCTGCCGCTGCTCATAGCCGCCTATGCGTGGCACGAGCGTGGCCGCCGCGTGGCCGCCGCCGCATTCGCCACCCCGGCGCTCCAGCCGTCCGTGGCTCCGCAGCAGCCCCGCTGGCGCCGCCACGCGCCCATGCTCGCCGTGTGCCTCGCGCTGCTCGTGCTCATCCTCGCGGCGGCGCGGCCCCAGCGCACCGTGGCAGTACCGGTCGAGCGGGCCTCGATCGTGCTGGCCACCGACGTGTCCGGCTCGATGACAGCCACCGACGTGAAGCCCAGCCGCCTGGTCGCGGCCAAGCGCGCGGCCAAGCGCTTTGCCGAGGCGGTCCCGGCCCGAGTGAACGTGGGGGTGCTCGCCTTCAATCACCGCCCGCGCCTGCTCCAGAGCCCCACCACCGACCGGGAGGCCGTGTCTGCCGCGATCGAGTCCTTCGAGCCGAGCGGCAGCACCGCGATCGGCGACGCGATCCTGCTCTCCGCGGCGGCGATCGTGCGCCCGGCGGCGGGGCGGCGGCGCCCACCCGCGGCGATCGTGCTGCTCTCCGATGGGAAGTCCGCGCGCGGAAGCGATCCGATCACCGCCGCGCGCGCCGCGCGCCGGCTGCGCATCCCGATCTACACGGTCACTCTGGGCACCGAGGCCGGGGTGATCACCGTGCCCCGGCCCGGCGGCGGGACCCAGGTCGAGCGGGTCCCGCCCGCCCCGGAGTCACTCGCTCGGGTCGCACGCGAGTCGGGCGGGGAGGCGTTCACCGCCGACACGGCCTCGGGTCTCAAGAACGTCTACCGCAAGCTCGGCTCACAGCTTGCGCACAGGGACGAGCAGCGGCAGGTGACCTCCGCCTTCGCCGGAGGCGGCCTGCTCCTGCTGCTCGCCGGCGTGGGCATGTCCCTGCGCTGGTTTGGCCGGATGATCTGAAACCGAGAGGAGGCTTCCCGACATGACCCCCGAACACGACCCCACACCGAACCTCGAAGAGCCGCGCGAGGCGCTCGAGGCGGCGCTGCACGAGATGAAGCGCGTGATCGTGGGCCAGGACGCGATGCTCGAGCGTCTCGTGGTGGCCCTGCTCGCAGGCGGCCACGTGCTGCTCGAAGGCGTGCCGGGCCTGGCGAAGACGCTGACCGTGAAGACCCTCGCGCAGGTGCTCGGAGGGACATTCCGGCGCGTGCAGTTCACGCCCGACCTGGTCCCGGCGGACCTGGTCGGCACCCGCATCTACCGTCCGGACAGCGGGCGCTTCGACGTCGAGCTCGGTCCCGTGTTCGGGAACTTCCTGCTCGCAGACGAGATCAACCGCGCCCCCGCCAAGGTTCAGTCCGCGCTGCTCGAGGTGATGCAGGAGCAGCAGGTAACGATCGGCGGGGAGACCTTCCCCGTTCCGCGCCCGTTCCTCGTGATGGCCACGCAGAACCCGATCGAGGCCGAGGGCACCTACCCCCTGCCCGAGGCGCAGGTCGACCGCTTCCTGATGAAGGTCCTGGTGGACTACCCGAGCACGGGCGAGGAGGCGGCCGTGGTGGGGCGCGCGCTGGGCGACTGGGCCGAGCCGCGCGAGCTGCTGTCGCTCGAGAACCTCGAGCGCTTCGAACGCGCCACACAGTCGGTGATCGTGGACCGCGAGGTGATCGGATACGCAGTCTCGCTGGCGGACGCCACCCGCAACCCGGCCGCGTACGGGCTCGGGGAGATCGAGGGGTTCATCGAGTACGGGGCGAGCCCCCGCGGGCCGATCGGGCTCGTCCGGGCCGCTCGCTCGCTCGCGCTCCTGCGCGGCCGCGGTCACGTGA
>JACCUO010000217.1 GCA_013811765.1 Thermoleophilaceae bacterium
GATCGGCCGCGTGAGTGACTGGAAGGGCCAGGACGTGCTGGCGCGCGCACTCGCCGAGCCGGCGCTTGCCTCGATCGGCGCGGTGGGGCTGGTGGCCGGGGACACCGCTCCCGGAGCCCCGGACGAGGCGAACCGGCTCGACCGCCTCGCGGGGGCGCTCGGCGTGGGGGACCGGCTGCTGCGGCTTGGGTTTCGCCAGGACGTGGAAGTGGTGCTCGGCGCTGCAAATGCCCTGGCCGTACCGTCGAAGCGCCCCGAGCCGCTCGGCCTGGTGGCGCTCGAGGGCGCAGCCGCAGGCCTGCCCGTGGTGGCCTCGGCCCACGGCGGGGTCACCGAGATCGTGAGAGACCACGAGAGCGGCCGGCTGGTGCCCCCGCGGGACCCGCGCGCGCTCTCCGCGGCTCTCAGGGCGCTCGCCGAGGACCCGGCCTCAGCCGCAGCGATGGGCGAGGCCGGCCGCAAGGATGTGGCGGAGCGCTTTGGCCTGGCGAGGATGCTCGACGAGCTACAGGACGCCTATGACCGGCTGGCCGCGAGTCGGGCCGCACGAGATCTCACACCGCCGACGCCGACGAGGCCACCGCGATCGACCCGATGATCGCGGCCGCGCCGACAGCGCAGGCGAGCAGCGCAGGAGCGACCGCCGGCATCCGGACGCGATCGGGCAGCTCGAACAGCAGCAGCGCGGCCACCGCCCCACCGAGGAGGCCGCCGATGTGGCCGCCGATGGAGATGTTCGGGATCGTGAACGTGATCAGGAGGTTCAGCCCGATCCACACCCCGAGCCCGCTTTCCATCGGATCGACGCCCCGGTTTCGCATCACGACCACCGCAGCGCCCATCAGCCCGAAGATCGCCCCCGAGGCCCCCACCGTCGGGTCAGTGGTGAGCAGGAGGGCGCCGAAGGAGCCCGCCAACAGCGAGACGAAGTAGATCACCGCGAAGCGCATCCGTCCGATGGCAGGCTCGAGCATCCCCCCGAGGATGTAGAGGCTGAACATGTTGAAGAGGAGGTGCAGGAAGCCCACATGAAGGAATCCCGCGGTGAGGATGCGCCAGTACTCGCCACCTTCGACCGTCAGGCGGGACACCGAGCCCTCTGAAAGCAGCGTGGAGCTGCCGGCACCGCCGCCGCCCGTCGCGCTGGCTCCGCTGAGCGTTGCTCCGAGCGCGATCGCCACGTTGATCCCGATCAGGATGTACGTGAGCACGGGGTCGCTGCCCGTGCCGATCGACTTCACCTTCGTCTTCTGCTTCGAGCACTCCGGGCAGCGCATTCCGACCGAGGTCGTGGTCATGCAGTCGGGGCAGATCGCCCGTCCGCAGTTCGAGCAGGAGACGCCGGTCTCGCGGCCCGAATGGCGATAGCAGGGCTGCACGAGACCGGAGACTAGTGGTACTCGGCGCTCTTACAGCGAGACCGAGAGAACGGGATCTCCGCTCGGTGCGCGCGCTCCGCCCGCCTGCTCACGTGTCACCAGCACGGCGTCGGCCCCGTCGATGTCGTTCGAGACCGCGCCCAAGCCCTCACCGTCTCGGCCAACGTGGAACAGCGACTGCGAGATCGTCTCGCCCTTGCGCAGCACCCATACCTGGTAGACGGAGTCGTTCTCGAGCGCCGGCATGCCGTGCACGCGCAGGATCCCGCTCTTTGAGTCACCACCTGACACCGTCAGGCTGCCGGTGGCGCCCGGCACGCGCTCCTTGTCCACCTTTGCCGCGAGAGCTCCCGAGCTACCGTTCTCCGAGCTGACCCGCGTAGCGGCATAGCCGGTCACGATCCCGACCACCAGCACGAGGGACACACCTACCCAGGCGACCTGAGGACGGATCGTGGTGAGGGCTTCGCCGGTCGCGGCGAGCCGTTCGCGTAGGGCCGCGAGCGGGCGCGGACGTCCTGAGGCGCCTCGCGAGCGGGCGGCTCGTGAGCGCTCGCGAGCGTCGGCCTCGACGATCTTCATCAGTGAAGTCTTGAGGGTGGGCGGAGGGCTCACCGGCGTGACCGAGCGAGGCAGCGCGTCGGCGGCCGGACGCAGGCGGGAGACCTCGTCGCTGCACACCGGGCACTCCTCGAGGTGGCGCTCGAAGACGCGCTCCTCGACCCCTGTGAGCGCGCCCAGCAGGTAGGCACCAACGTTCTCTTCCTGGATGTCGTGGCGCTCGACGCTCATACGGGCACCTCAGCCAGCTCATGACGAAGCTTGTCCAAACCGAGTCGCATACGACCCTTCACGGTACCGATCGGAGTGTCGAGCATATCCGCGATCTTGCTGTGGCTGTAGCCCCCGAAGTAGGCCAGCTCTATGACCCGTGACTGCTCGGCCGGCAGCGTCTGGAGCGCGGCGCGGACGCTGCGCGCATCCTCGCGGCGCACCACCTCCACGTCTGTGAGCTCGCGCGCCTCGAAGCGCTCCTCTATGCCCTCGGCGCTTCCACGACGGCGATCGTGGACCAAGTTGCGCCGCAGCGCGTCGATCGCTCGGTGGTGCACGATGCCAAGCACCCAGGTACGTACGCTGCCTCGGTCGGCCTGATAACGCAGCCGGCTTCTCCAGATCGACAGGAACGCCTCCTGGGACACGTCCTCGGCGTTGACGCGGTTTCCGAGCATCCGGTAAGCAAGCGAGAAGGCCGCCCCCCCATGGCGCTCGTACAGGACCTCGAACGCGCGCGCATCGCCCTCCTGCACCAGGTGCATCATCTCTTCGTCGGCAAGGCGGTGGATGTCGTTCCTCTGGCTCAAGCTACCTCTACTTCGCCCAAGCCCCCGGCGCGGATCACGACGACCGAGTATTTATGGCGCGGCGGGACCGGCGGCTAGGCGCCAAGGCGCCTGCCAAGGCGGTCGGCGGCACCGCGAAGGCCGTGCCCGAGCGCAGAGAGCCCGCGCGCGGGACGGCTCCTGTGGTG
>JACCUO010000226.1 GCA_013811765.1 Thermoleophilaceae bacterium
CTCCACGAGCGAGTCGCCGGTGGGCTTGCCCTGGGCCCGATAGAAGCTGAAGCACATGGCGCCGCCGATCAGGATCGCGTCGGCAGCGTCGAGGAAGCGGTCGATGAGGGCGATCTTGTCGGAGACCTTCGCGCCGCCGAGGACCACGACGAGCGGACGCTCGGGCTCTTCGACGATCCCCCGGAGCGTGACCACCTCACGTTCCAGCAGCAGCCCGGCCGCCGAGGGCAGGTGCTCCGCCACGCCGGCGCTGCTGGCGTGGGCGCGGTGGGCGGCCCCGAAGGCATCGTTCACGTAGAAGTCCGCCAAAGACGCGAGCTCTCGCGAGAGGTCGGCATCGTTCTCCGTCTCCCCCGGCTCCCATCTGGTGTTCTCCAGCATGAGCATGTCGCCCGGCCCGAGCTTCTCCGCCGCGGATCGCACCTCGTCACCCACCACCGCTTCTGCCTGTGCCACAGGTGCGTCGATCAGCTCGCCGAGCCGCTCTGACGCGGGCCTCAGCGAGGTCTCCGGCTCGCGCTCCTTGGGACGCCCCAGGTGGGAGCACAGGACGAGCGCGGCACCGCCCTCGCGCAGCAGCTCGAGGGTGGGCAGAGCGGCCTTGATGCGCGAGTCATCGGTGACCTTCCCCTCCTTGAGCGGCACGTTGAAGTCCACCCGCACGAGCACTCGCTTGCCCTCCCCGACATCGAGGTCACGGACGCTGCGCTTGCCGAGCTTCACCGGGCGATGGCGGTCGCGGCCCGCTTCATGCGACGGGCTGCCCGAGGCCCACGAGCGCTCGCTCGGCCAGGTCGACGCAGCGGTTGGAGTAGCCCCACTCGTTGTCGTACCAGGTCACGACCTTCACCAGCCGCTTCTCCATCACCATCGTGAGCTGGGAGTCGAAGATCGAGGAGTAGGCCGACCTCGAGATGTCGCTCGAGACGATTGGGTCCTCGGTGTACTGAAGGATCCCCTCGAGCGCGCCGGTGTCCGCCCTCTGTGCGATGGCCTCGTTGACCTCCTCGGCGGTCACGTCGCGGGAGGCCTGGAAGACCAGGTCCACCATCGAGCCCACCGGCACGGGAGCGCGCACGGCGATCCCGTTCAGCTTGCCGTCCAGCTCGGGCACGACGAGCCCGATGGCCTTGGCGGCGCCGGTCGACGTCGGCACGAGGTTGATCGCGGCGGCCCGCGCCCGCCGAAGGTCCTTGTGCGGCGAGTCCTGGAGCTGCTGGTCGGCCGTGTACGCGTGAATCGTGGTCATGATCCCCGACTCGATCCCCACCGAATCGTGGAGCACACGCGCCACCGGCCCCAGGCAGTTCGTGGTGCAGGACGCGTTCGAGATCACCTCGTGCTTGTCCTTGTCGTAGGCGTCATCATTCACGCCGAGGACCACCGTCACGTCGGGATCGGTGGCGGGCGCCGAGATGATCACCTTCTGGGCACCGGCGGCGATGTGCTTCGCAGCGCTCTCGCGGTCGGTGAACAAACCGGTCGACTCGATCACGACTTCGGCGCCCGCGTCGCTCCACGGGAGGTCGCCGGGATCGCGCTCGGCGAACACCCGCAGCTCGTCCCCGTTGACCACCAGCCCGTTCTCGCTGACCTCGACGGTGCCCGGAAAGGGACCGAGGACCGAGTCGTACTTGAGCAGGTGGGCGAGCGTCTCCGTGTCGGTGATGTCGTTTACGCCGACCCAGTCAATGTCGGCGCCGCGCTCGTGCGCGGCACGGAAGACGTTGCGTCCGATACGGCCGAAGCCGTTGATGCCGGCCCTCAGGGCCATGAGACAGTCCTTTCGCCGGGTGCGTTGCGGGTTACCCGGAATCTATCGCCTCAACCACCGGGTTGAGTTACCCGATCCTTCGAGGAAGCACCGGGCGGCTCGCGTCAGGCACGCCGAGGCGGCTTGGCGATGTCCCGGTGAACCACATCCAAGAGGAGGTCGCCGCGGTCGGCGTACTCGCGCGCCAGGCGCTCGGAGATCACCACCGACCGGTGCCGCCCTCCGGTACACCCGATCCCGATCGTGAGGTGGGCCTTCCCCTCGGCCTCGTACTGGGGAAGGAGGTAGTCCAGCAGCGGGATCAGGTGGCCGTAGAACTCGCCGATGCCCGCCGACGCCTCGACGTAGTCCCGCACAGCGGGGTCAAGGCCCGTGAGCTCGCGCAGCTCGGATTCGTAGTGGGGGTTTGGCAGGAAGCGGACGTCGAACAGGAGGTCTGCGTCACGCGGGGCCCCGTGCTTGAAGCCGTAGGTGAGGAAGGTCACCGCGAGCTTGCCCACGCTGCCACGTGGGAGCATCTTGTCGGCCACCACCTTGCGCAGCCGGCTGGCGCTCAGGTCACTGGTGTCGATGCTCACGTCCGCCCGGGCGCGCAGCGGCTCGAGCAGTTGCCGCTCGGCCCGTATCGCCCGTATCACCGAGCCCCCCGCGGGGTCGCCGTTGCCCGCGGCGTCCTCGGCAAGAGGATGCCGGCGACGGGTCTCCTTGTAGCGGTCCTCCAGCACCTCCTCGGTGGCCTCCAGGTAGAGGAGCCGGTGGGGGGTGCCCCGCTCGACCAGCTCGTCGAGCACCCTGACGAGGTTTTCGAAGAACAAGCCCCCGCGCACATCGGACACAACCGCCGCGTTCTCCACCTTGGACCCTTCGTGCTCGAACAGCTCCGCAAGCTGGGCGATCATCGCGGGCGGCAGGTTGTCCACGCAGAAGTAGCCGGCGTCCTCAAAGCAGGCCATCGCCTGCGACTTTCCGGCGCCCGAGAAACCGGTGATCACCACGAAGTCCCTCATCTGAAGGGTTGTACCCCCTGCGTCGGAGGTCCTTTAGTCCACCCTGTGAACATTCCCGTGGATCTCGCGCGCCACCTTGCCCGGTAGCCCTGGGACCGCTTCGAGCTCTTCGCGGCTCGCTGCGAGGAAGCGCTCCGGGGTGCCGAAGTGCCTCAGGATGGCCCGCTTGCGGACGGCGCCGACCCCCGGGAGGTCGTCGAGCACCGAGCCTGTCATCGCCCTGTCCCGGCGGCCGCGGTGGAACTCGATCGCAAACCGGTGGGCCTCGTCGCGGACGCGCTGCAGCAGCTGCAGTGGAGCGCTCTCTTGGGGCAGCACCAGCGGAGCCGGGCGGCCCGGAAGGAACACCTCCTCGAGCTGCTTGGCGAGGCTGATCACCATGGTGCCCAAGTCGCGGAGCTCCTTTAGCTCCGCCAGCCCGGATGAGAGCTGACCCTTGCCTCCATCGATCACGATCAGCGCGGGCAGAGCGGCGAAGCTGGCGTCGAACTCCTTCTCGTGTGGCGAGAGCTCCTTCTGGGCCCTGAACTGGCCCGTCCGGCGTGCGAGCACCTCCGCCATCGCCGCGAAGTCGTCCTGGGCCGCCTCCCGGATCCGGAAGCGCCGGTAGTCCGACTTCTTTGGCGCGCCTCCCTCGAAGGCGACCATCGACGCAACCGTGTGCGTCTCTCCCAGGTTCGAGATGTCGAAGCACTCGATCCGCATCGGGATCTGAGCCATGCCAAGTGCCCGCTGCAGCCCGTCCAGAGCCTCGATCCGATGCGTTCGCCGGCGCTCTGAGCGGAGGCGGTCCTGGTCGATCGCGAGTCGGGCGTTGCGCTCCGCCAACTCGAAGATGCGGCGCTTGTCACCACGCTCTGCCGGCCGCACCTCCACCGGAGCCCCCCGGCGTTCGGACAGCGCCTCCTCGAGCACCGCAGTGCGCTCGGTGGTGCGAGACACGATCACCTGCGGGGGGATCGACAGGGCACTCGCGTAGTACTGGAGCACGAACTCCTCGAGCACCTCCGACTCCTCGCGTGCGGCGGCGTTCTCGAGGTAGAAGCTCTGCCGGTCTGCCAGCACGCCGTCCCTGACCTGGAAGACCTGTGCGTTGGCGTCGGTCTCCTCGCCCGCCACGGCGATGGCGTCGAGGGTGCCGACCGCCTCGTTGGTGATCCGCTGGCGCTCCAGCAGCGAGCGGATCGCCTTGAGCCGGTTGCGAAGCTGCGCCGCCACCTCGAACTCCTGGTCAGCGGCGGCCAGCTTCATACCCTCCTCGAGCTCGCGCTCGATCTGGCGGTAGCGGCCCGACAGGAAGTCGATGATCGTGTCGACGTTGGCGCGGTACTCCTCCCTCGACACGTATCCCACACATGGGGCCTGGCAGCGCTTGATGAAGTAGTCGAGGCAGGGGCTCCCCGATTGGCGACCGGGCTCTTTGCCCTCACAGGTCCGGTACTGGAAGACCTTGCCGAGCAGGTCCAGGGTCTCGCGCACCCGTTTGGCGCTCGAGAACGGCCCGAAGTAGGCCCGGCCGCGGCGGTGGCGCTCGCGGGTGAAGTAGATGCGGGGGTAGTCCTCGTCGAGCGAGATCCCGATGTACGGATAGCTCTTGTCGTCGCGAAGGCGAATGTTGAACCGGGGCCGGTGGCGCTTGATGAAGTTCTGCTCGGCGAGAAGTGCCTCCGCCTCGGTCTGGGTGGCCACGAACTCGATGTCTGCGATCTGGGCGACCATGTCGGCCGCGCCGCGGGTGCCCGGCTTGGAGAAGTGCCCGCCGACCCGCTTCCTGATCGACTTTGCCTTGCCGACGTATAGGACCGTGCCCTTGGCGGTTCTGAACAGGTAGACGCCCGGGCTATCCGGGAGCGCGCGGCGCTGCTCGCGCAGGCGCTCTCGGCGGGTTGTCTCGTCCTTCCCAGGCATCTCCATCGAGGATAGGCCCGGGACAGCACCGGGTCACTCGACGAGGCGCACCTCCAGGCTTTGAGCCGCGATGTCACCGGCGCCGCCCAGCAGCCCCAGGATTTTTGCCACGTAGGCGCGCGTTTCAGCGTAAGGCGGGACACCCCCGTAGCGCTCGACCGCACCGGCGCCGGCGTTGTAGCCGGCGAGCGCGAGTGCGATCTTGCCGCCGAACCGCCTCAACAGGTCGCTCATCAGGTGCGCCTGCGCATCGATGGCGGCATCGGCGTCGTACGGGTCGCGCAGGCCATAGCTGCGGGCAGTGCCGGGCATGAACTGGGCGATGCCCTGGGCGCCGGCGGGGCTGCTCGCGAACGGGTTGAAGCCGGACTCCGCGTACAGCTGGGCCGCGAGCAGGTTCATCGGCACGTTCCAGCGCAGAGCGGCGCGGGCGATCGGGTCGTGGAATCGGGGCGGGACGAAGCTCGGCAGCCGGTGGCGCACCCGCCCGTGGTCCCCGCCGGGCGGTTCCCAGGAGCCGCGCTCGTACTGCGCCGGCACGTCGCGCGGGTTCTTTCCGTAGCCGAAATGCCAGGCCTCCCACGCATACCTGCGAATGAAGCCAAAGCGGCGGCAGTTCGCCGCCAGCCAGCCGTAGGCGCCCGGCGGCCCGAGGTCGAGCTCGGTGCCGTAGCGGTGGAGGCTCGTGCCGGGCGGCGCGACCCACTTGGGGTTGGGGTTCGCGGCGAACAGGCGAGCCTGCTCGGCGTCGGAGCGAAAGGCGCTGTTGATCGAGAGGGCGAGCCCGGCGCCACGCGCGGCTGCCGCCATCCGGTCGAAGGCGCGAGCCACGTCCGGGCGCATCGGCTTGCCCATCCGATACGCGAGCGGGCCGTCGTATCCCCCACCGGAGGCGAAGGCGGGCTGGTCGAGCCCGCCTTCCGCGCCGGGCATGAGCTCCGCGGTGGCACTCGCCTGGACTGCCACCCGTCGGCGCCGTTGCCGATCGCTCCCGTCGACCCGGATGTGGACGGAGCCCCGGGCGCGCACGCGGACACGGGTCGGGGCATAGCCGCCGCCGGGGAAGTGGACATCGCCGGGCGCCACCCGGACCCCGTTGCGCCTCGCGGCGTCGGCCGCGGCTGCGCGTGCGCGGGTCAGATACCCGGTGGTCGACAGGTGGCGCGGATTCGGCTCCCCACTCTCGAGCACGGATGCTTCGAACAGGCGCGGGTAGTCCTCCCGCATCGTGCGCGCCGCCGATACTGCGGCCAGGTCCGCGCCGCGCTGGTGGCGCGACTTTCCGCCGAGCGCCTGCCCGAACGCCGTGAGCACGAGCACGCCGGCGAGTACCGCCCCGACGAGGCCGAGAGCCAACGGGAGCGCCTGCCCGCGCTCATCACGCGGGGACCGTTCTGAGCGCGTGGGGGACATGCCCGCAGGCTCGTGCCGAGACGGACACAAGGAAAGGCGGCTGAGCTACAAAAGGCCCTCCGGTTCGCCACCGGGGGCGAACCTCGCGGGGATCAGCGGACGATCCGGAACCTCGCCCGCCGCGCTGCGCTGCGGTTACCCGCCGCGTCGGTGGACCTCGCCACCAGGCGGTAGCTGCCGGGCTTCAGCGCGCGACCGGAGAGCCGGCC
>JACCUO010000049.1 GCA_013811765.1 Thermoleophilaceae bacterium
ACCCGGACCCTGGACCAGGCCCACGGCACGGCCGATCGCGTGGAAGCCTCGATCCATCACGCCCTGCCCGAGGTGTCGCGCATCTACACCCACATCGAGCCGCTGTCCGAGACGGCGAGGGCCAGCAAGCCCCGGGGCGGCGAGGTGGAGGACGATCGCGCCGTCATCGACACCGTGGTGCGGCGCCACACGGGGGCGCCCCCCGTCGACGTGCGCTTCCGCGACTCCTCGCAAGGGCGCATCGCACTGGTCACGGTGGTCCTGCCCGGCGACGTGTCGCTCGGCTCAGCGCACCGCCTCGCCGGGGAGATCGAGCACGACCTGCGCGAGGAACGGCCGGAGCTGGGCGATGCCGTCGTGCACACCGAGCCGGCGGGCGGGTAGGGCGCGCCTGCTCAGCCGAAGAAATCGGAGGGCGTGAAGAGCTTGCAGCGGCCCGGATCGGCTTCGGCGAGCTTGACCAGCTCGTCGTCAAAGCCACTCCGGGAGTAGAAGTAGTGGCGCTTGACGTCTTCGGCACCGGGGATGTGCTTCTTCATCTGAGTGAGGAAAGTGTCCTCGCTGCGTGCCAGGGGCGAGTTCGTCCACTTGCAGCTGGCGAGCGCGGTGACCTTGCCGTCAAGGTCGATGGTTGCGCCGTCGACCTCTCTCTCCTCGGTCTGCTTGCGCCCGGTTCGCACGGGCCCCCACCAGGCGCCTACCGCCTTGGCGTCCTCGGCGCGGAGCATGTGCTGTTGACAGGCAAGCTCCCAGCAGGGCTTGGAGACGAAGTGATCGAGCTGGGGCGCCACGGTGGCCTCCAGGTGGCGCCGAGCGTCGTCTCGGCTCCGCAGCCGGGAGCGGTAGGGCTCGACGAAGCGGAAGTGGAAGTTCAGGAACCCGTCGAGGATGGCGTACGTCGTCTTCTTGGATGTCGGGCCGGCGGTGACCGGTCGCCGCTGCTCGACGAGCTCGAGGCGTTCCAGGACCCGCAGCAGCTGGCTGACCTGGGACTGCTCCAGATGAGTGCGGGCGGCGATGCGCGAAGTGCGCGTGTCACCCCGGGCGATGGCCTCCAGCACCGAGAAGTAGTTGAAGGGGTCATTCAGCTCCTGGCGCAGGAGGAGCTCGGCCTCTTCGTGAAGCAAGCCTCCGCGGTTGAGGATGTTGCGCAGGATGTTCTCCTCGATGGGCAGCGCGTCGTCGAAGGTGTCGAGGTAGTACGGCATGCCTCCGCAGACCGCGTACGTCCGGACCTTGTCGTCAGGGGAATAGCCGGGAACGAACAGGGCGGCGTCGTTGTGGGCGAACGGACGGACCTGCCACTGGTTATCGCGCCGGCCATAGAGCTGCCCGGCCAGCACGTCCTGACGGAAGAAGCTCACCTCGCTGCCGGCGACGACCAACAGCATCGGGCGCTCGCGGCCGATCTCCCGCCACCAGCGATTGAGCAGAGTCGCGAGCTCACCCTGGCGCGCAGCGAGGTATTGGAACTCGTCGAGTACGACCACGGTCGGCTCATCGCCGACGAATTGCGCAATGGCTTCAAGCGCCGCTGTCCAGCTGGGAAAGCCGGTTTCGGCGTGGAGCCGGTTACCGCTTACGAGCGAAAGCTGCTCGGCCAGGTTGCCTAGCTGCACGGCCTCCGTAGCGTCGGTGGCCTCGAAGTAGAGAGCCCGCTTGTCGTCCACGAAGTAGCTGAGCAGCTCCGTCTTGCCGACGCGTCGCCGTCCCCAGAGCACGAAGAACTGACCACGGCGAGACACGCCGGCCCAGGAGTCACCCAGAGCGGCGAGGTCGTCGGTGCGGTTGAGGAACTCCATCTGCCGCCGAGTCTACGCCAACATATGTTATGTCAGAAGATATTACTGCGGCATATATTCCTGGGGGGTTCGGCTGGCCTCCAGGCCCCGCCTTACGGGGCGGCGGGCACGTCGCGCCCGAATGCGGTCTGGGCGGCCGCGAGGCGGAAGGGCTCCAGCTCGGTGTGCTGACGTGCGGCCCGTTCGGTGAGCTGGCCGAAGTCGAAGCCGGCCAGACGGGGATCTGCGAGTTTTTCGAGGGCCGCCCAGAGCAGGCGCTTGGCCTCGATGCCCGCTGACAGCCCCTCGAGCTCGACCACGCGGCTTAGCGGCGAGTACCCGATCAGCTGGCCGTTGGGCTTCAGGCGCCCGGCCTTCTCGCCCACCCACGCGGCGGCGATCTTGGCTCGGTCGCGCCCGGCGCCGACCCCGTCCATCACCGATTCCAGCGTGGCCCGGTCCTCCTCTATCTCTGCGCTCAGTCGTCCCAGCAGCACGCCGAGCTCGGAGCCGTCGTTGGCGTCCCGGCTTCGGCGAGCCAGCTCCACCCCCGTCATCGACCCGGCGAAGTGATCGTTGAGGTATGTGGCCAGCAGTCCTTGGGGGCTCGAGTCCATGGCGGGTGCCTACCCGACCTGGACCATGCCCACTCACCCCCGAAGGATCGCCAGCGGCGAAGAAGAGCGCCGCAAGACGCGCTACCGTCGCCCCGTGCCCTCCTCGGCGCCGA
>JACCUO010000239.1 GCA_013811765.1 Thermoleophilaceae bacterium
GGCCTCGAGGATGCGATCGGCCAGCGTGGACTTCCCGTGGTCGATGTGGGCGATGATCGAGAAGTTGCGGATGTTCTGCGCGGGGGCGGGCACGGCCCCGAAGGTTAGGCGCAGGACCGCGCCACCCAGTGGCGGCGTGCCTCAGGCGCGAGGCCGGGACGCCCGCATCGTCTCCTCAGGCATCCCGTCGCTTGTTCCCGTAAGGGCAACGGACTAACCTGGACCGGTCATGGAAATCGCCATCCCACTGTTCGATCGCTTCACGGCACTGGATGCGATCGGGCCCTACCAGGTGCTGTCGGCCCTCCCAGGCGCGACCGTGCGCTTTCTGGCGGCCGAGCCGGGGCCAGTGCGCACGGACAACGGAATGCTCACGGTGCTCGCCGAAGGTCGTTACGAGGATGCGCCCGAGCCGGAGGTACTCGTGGTGCCGGGTGGCCCCGGCACGCGCGCGCTGCTCTCGGACGAGCGTCTGCTCGGCTGGGTGCGCTCCGCGCACGAGAGCTCGCGGTACACGACGTCCGTGTGCACCGGCTCGCTGGTGCTGGCGGCGGCGGGCCTGCTGGACGGGATCGATGCCACCACGTACTGGGCCTCGCGCGACGAGCTTGCCGCGCTCGGTGCGCAACCGGTGGCGGAGCGGGTCGTCGAACGGGGCAAGGTGATCACCGCCGCGGGGGTCTCGGCAGGTATCGACATGGCGCTGCGCCTGGCGGAGCTGCTCGCGGGCACTCAAACCGCGCAGGCGATCCAACTCTTGATCGAGTACGACCCCCAGCCCCCGTTCGACACAGGATCGCCGGACAAGGCGCCGGCCGAGGTGCTCGAGCTGGTCACGGGTGCACGCCCGCCCGAGGAGGCGCCGGGCCCCTAGTAGCCGCGCTCGCCTTCCGTGTCGTGGCGGCGCAGCAGTCCACGGATCTGGTTCGCCTCAGGAATGCCGAGGGCCAGGACGGCCGCCCCATATACGCCCACGCCCGCGACGATCGCGCCACCGACCGCTACCGCCTGGGCGGGCAGGCTGGTGCCGAGGAGGTCATCGAGGAGGTACCACGCGCCATAGGAGACGGCCCCGAGCAGAGCGGAGGCCGCGACCATCCGCAGCCCGGCGCTCAGGGTCTCGATCCCCTCGATGCCGCCGAGCCTGCCGCGCAGCAGCCAGCCCTGCGCCACGGTCATCACGAGCGTTCCGGCCACCGTGCCGATCACGATCCCCGCGATGCCGAAGGGCCTGTAGAGAGCCAGGGCGACCAAGGCGTTGACCAGCATGTTCACGCCTGCCAGCGCGGTCGTGGCCCACGGCCTCTGGAGGCTGAAGAAGGTGCGAGAGAACAGCAGGCTCACACCCTGAAAGGGCAGCGAGATCGACCACCACACCAGCGCGGTAGCCACGAGGTCGGTGGCCTGCGCGTCGAACTCGCCGCGCTCGTAGAGCAGGCGCGTGATCGGCTCGGCCAGCACCGCCATCAGCACGGCGCTCGGTATCAGCAGCAGGCAGATCTGCCGCACGCCGTTGGCCATCGTGCGGCGGAGCTCCTCCATGTCCCCGCGCGCGGCGAGCCTCGACAGGGTCGTGAACAGGATCGTGGCGATCGCTATCGAGAAGAGCCCCTGCGGCAGCTGGTAGATGCGAAAGGCCTTGTCGATCGCGGCCGGCGCCTCCTCTTGGACGAGCGTCCCGAAGAGCGAGTTGATCACCAGGCTCAGGTTGATCATCCCCAGCGCGATCGTCACCGGGAGCATCAGCTTCAGGACCTTGCGAACCCGTTCGTTGCGCCAGTCCAGGGTCAGGCTGAAACGCCCTCCGCGGCCGCGCAGCCAGGGCAGGGGCAGCAGGAACTGGACGGCCGTCCCCGCCAGGACGCCGACCGCGTAGGCGTAGATCTCGTCGCCGTCCGGGAAGACCGGGGTGAGCCCGACCAGCGCACCGATGATCACGAGATTCCAGGCCACGGGCGCGAGCGCCGGCACGCTGAAGTGCTCAAAGGAGTTGAGCATTCCCACGACCAGGCCCGAGAGCGCCAACATCACCACGATCGGGAACATGAGCTGCGCGAGCCCCACGGTCAGCTGCTCGAGCGCAGGGTTGTCGTCGAACCCGGGCGCGAATATAGACATCAGCGGCTCCGCGAAGAGGATGAACGCGGCGGTCACCGCGCCGAGCACCAGGCTGATCAGGAAGAACAGGCTCGAGGCCACCCGGAAGGCCTCCCGGCGCTCGCCCTTCTCGAGCAGCTCCGTGAACACGGGCACGAAAGCGCCCTGCAGGGCCGAGTCGGCGAACAGGGCGCGGATGAGGTTGGGCACCTGGAAGGCGATGGTGAACGCCGACATCGCTCCCGTCACCCCGAAATAGCTCGCGGCAACCACCTCGCGCGCGAGGCCGAGCACCCGCGACAGGCCGGTCGCCAAGGAGAAGAAAATCGTGCTCCGCGCAAGGCGGTCTCCGCGCGCACGGCGACTCTCCTCGGGCTCCTCCAAGCGTTCCTCGGACTCCTCGGGGAGGTCAGCCGCGGGCACGGCCGCTACACTACGCGGCCGCCGGACAGGGCTGTGCGCCCTGACGGCCTCCTTGCACACATGGCCAACATCGCCTCACAGAAAAAGCGGATCCGCCGTACGGAGCGAGAGCGCGCGGAGAATCGCCACTACACCTCTTCGGTAAAGACCCACTTCCGCCGGCTCGAGGCGGCCGTGGAGGCCAAGGACGCCGATGCCAGCGAGGCCAGCCTTCGCGAGCTCTGCTCCCGCATCGACCGCGCCGTGCGAACCGGCGCGCTTCACCGCAACACCGGCGCCCGCAAGAAGGCGCGCGCCGCCAAGCTCCGGGCCTCGCTCTAGCGTCACCCCGGCCGCAGGGAGACGGGGAGCGACGAGCGAGAGGGCGTTCAGCCCGCCGAACGGGCGAGCGTGAGCGAGACCGCGGTGGCCTCGTCGAGGGTCCCGCCCCCGCGAACGTCCAGCTCGAGGTCTGCAAACCCGCAGAGTCCACGCTCGAGCGACTCGCGGTCGGCACGGCGCGCCAGGGCGACCACCTTCTTCACGCGCCAGGGCGGCGCCTTCATCTCCCTGGCCATGTCCTTCTCGGCCACTCCGGCGTCCAGAAGCTCGGATGCGCGATGGACCTCGCGAAGCCGGCCGACGATCGGGTAGACAAAGCGGCTGGGACGCTCGTCCTGGGCGGTGAGATCCTCGGCGAGCTGCATGGTGGCCTCGAGGTCACCGGTGACAAGCGCGTCTGCGAGGTCGTAGACCTTCGGCGCGGTCTCCCCCGCGGCGAGTTGCTCGACGTGCTCCGCCCGCGCGGTGACCTCCGGGTGGAGCGCGATCGACAGCTTTTCGATCTCGCGCGAGAGCCGCTGCTGGCCCGAGCCGACGATCGCCACGAGCAGCTTGGCGGCGTCGAGGTCAAGGAGCAAGCCGAGCTCGCGCGCCCTTGCGACCGCCCACTTGGGCAGCTCCCATGGCTTCGGCGCCGCGTACTCGCGAACTTCGCCACCCGCGCTCTCCGCCGCCTTGACCAACCCCTTGGGCGCCTTGCCTCGCGCGATCAGGACGAGCACGGTCTCGGGAGGCATCTGGCTCAGCGCCGCGATCAGCGGCGGGAGCTCGCCCGCCTTCCAGGCGCAGACGTCCTCGGCCACCAGGTAGCGGGTACCCGTGGCGAACGTGAGCTCGGCGAGGGCTGCCGCCACGGGCTCGGGCCCGGCGGCGCGGGCGTCAAAGGTCTCCAGCCCGCCGGGGCCCAGCTCGTCCTCGGCCCGGCGCCGGAGCCGGCTGCGCCACGAGTCGATCTTCGCGTCGTCGTCTCCGCAGACGAGGTAGATGGGCTTCAGGTCTGCCACCGGGCTCATCCTACGGTTCGCCCACGACGGGTCCGGCGCGCTCGCGGCTGACACGGACACCCCCCTCCGCGAGGGTCAGCCGAACCGTGCCCTCCCGGTCGGTGCGGTGAACCGACGCGCCTGCCGACCGCAGCGCGGCGAGCGTCGAGGGCACCGGATGCCCGTAGCTGTTCTGCCCCACGGGCACCGCGGCCCACTCGGGACGCAGGCGTCGAAGGATCTCGGGCAGGCCCGGGTCCCGGCTTCCGTGATGGGGAACCTTCATCGCATCGACGTCTGGCAGGCGCAGGCCCGCAAGCGTGGTGCTCTCGGCATCGGCGGAGAGGAAAAGGTCGAAGCCCCCCGCGCTGACCACGGCGACAGCCGCCCGTGGGTTCGGATCCTCCGGCGGCGGCCCCCGCGGCCGACGGGGAGGTGACAGCAACCGGATCGTGATGGCCCCTGCGCGCAGGGTCAGCGGAGCCACTGCCGGGACGCGTCGCGCGCCGCGCTCGACCGCCCCCGCGACGGTCGCCCGAAAGCTCCGGTCGCGCGTACCGTCACCACCGTCGAGCAGAAGGTCGATCGGGTAGCGCTCGACCACGTCGAGAAGGCCGCCGTGGTGGTCCCTCGAGGCGTGAGTCATGACGAGTGCGGAGAGGCGCCGCACGCCGGACTCCTTGAGCAGCCTGGAGGCGCGTCCCTCCGGCGGGCCGCCGTCGAAGAGCACCGCGGTGCCGTCCGGGTGCTGGATGAGCGTGGCGTCGCCCTGGCCCACGTCGAGAAAGGAGACCGTGAGCGCGTCGGGTGCCTCTGGCGTGGCCGTGACACGGGCGAGCATCAGCCCGATGAGCGCGGCGACAGCGCAGACCGCCCCAACCCGATGGATGCGCGGCCGCCGCCTCCAGCCTGCCCTTGCGACGGTCGCCCATGGCTCCGCCCGCCTGGCCACGACAGCGGCGGCCAGGGCGGCCATCGCCATCGCGGCGTAGGCCCCGACCAGGAAGACCGGCGAGAACGGCGTCAGTGCCAACTGTGCACCCGGGATCTCCGCGAAAGCGCCCGCCAGGGCATCGAGCGCACCTGTGAGCGGGCCGAGTCCAATGCCGAGCGCACCGTTGAGTGACGTCGCGAAGGCGGCGAGGGGGGCCTCGAGGAGTGAAGGCAGGCTGCCGAGGGCATCTGGCGTGAGCTGTCCGAGGGCCGCCCGCAGCATCCCCAGCCACATGACCGGCGCCACGAGTGGCAGGGCGAGCACGTTTGCCGCCAGTCCCGCGAGGGGCACCGAGCCGAAGTGATAGGCCAGCAGCGGCGTCGTCACGAGCGTGGCGGCCACGGTGATCCCCACCCCCTCGGCAAGGCCACGGGGCAGGACGCCCAGCGGTCCGCGCCGCAGCGGGGGGCCGAGCGCGAGGATTCCGATCACGGCCACGAACGAGAGCTGCCAGCCGGGATCGCCCCATGCCCTGGGGTTCGCCATCAGAGTCACAGCGGCAGCGAGCAGCAAGGCATAACAGCGCGATGAAGGGCGCGCGAGACCCAGCGCCGCCAGGGATGCAGCGCCCATCACGCCCGCGCGCTGGAGCGAGGGTCCCGCCCCGGCAAGCATCACGTAGAGGCCGATCAAGCCGATCGCGGCGACGATCCGTGCGCCGGGTGCCAGCTTCGCCGCCGCCAGGAGCGGCAGCGCGAGCGCCACCAGCAGCATCACATTCTGGCCCGAGACCGCGAGCAGGTGACCTAGCCCGGAGTCGCGCCAGTCGTCGCGGGTCGCATCGTCGATCAGGTCGTCCTGGCCCAGAACCATCCCCCTCGCCAGTGCCGAGATCCGCGGGGAGAGCCCGGCGGACAGGGCACGCTCCGCGCGGGTGCGCATCGAGTCGACGCTCCCTTGCAGGCCCCCACGGTGGCGATCAGTTGCCGTGACCG
>JACCUO010000241.1 GCA_013811765.1 Thermoleophilaceae bacterium
CTGGCCGCCCTCGCCGGGCTTGGCGCCCTGGGCGATCTTGATCTGCAGCTCGTCGGCATTCACGAGGTAGTCGATCGTGACCCCGAAGCGCCCCGAGGCCACCTGCTTGATGGCCGATCGGCGCTCGTCGTGAAAGCGCGCGGGGTCCTCCCCGCCCTCGCCGGTGTTCGACTTGCCGCCCACACGGTTCATCGCGACCGCGAGTGTCTCGTGAGCCTCCGGTGAGAGCGCACCGAGGCTCATCCCCCCGCTCTTGAAGCGCTTTGCGATGTCCGCCGCGGGCTCCACCTCGTCGATCGGGACGGGCTGGACCTCCTCGCGGAAGCGCAGCAATCCACGCAGGGTGGAGCGCCTGACGGCCACATCGTTCACGTAGCGCTGGAAGCGCTCATAGGCCTCCGGCTCCTCCTCCCCGTGCGCGGCGTGCTGGAGGGTGGCGATCGTCTCGGGGTTCCAGCCGTGAAACTCGCCTCCGCGGCGCCAGGCGTAGACCCCGCCGGAAGGCAGCAGGGCCGAGGTCGCGGCGGGGTAGGCGCGGGCGTGGCGGTCGAGCGCCTCTCCGGCCAGCACGTCCAGCCCGATGCCGCCCACCCGCGAGGGCGTGCCTGTGAAGTGGCGGTCCACCAGCTGCCGGTCGAGCCCGATCGCCTCGAAGATCTGCGCGCCGGTGTAGGACCGGATCGTGGAGATGCCCATCTTCGAGAGGACCTTGAGCAGGCC
Organism: Thermoleophilaceae bacterium; assembly: GCA_013811765.1. Classification (GTDB taxonomy): domain Bacteria; phylum Actinomycetota; class Thermoleophilia; order Solirubrobacterales; family Thermoleophilaceae; genus JAAYBF01. The sequence goes on from JACCUO010000241.1 coordinate 721, forward strand.
TTTGCCGATCGCCTTGATGAGGGCATCCACCGCCTCAGCCCGGTCGAGGGTCTCGGGCAGGCGGCCCTCGCGCTGGATCGCCGACAGGGACTCGATCATGACGTACGGGTTCACGGCCGCCGCGCCATAGCCGATGAGGCACGCGATGTGGTGCACCTCCCGGGCCTCGCCGCTCTCCACCACCAGCCCGCAGCGCAGACGGGTGCCCTGCCGCACGAGGTGGTGGTGAACCACGGCGGTGGCAAGGAGCGAGGGGAGCGCCGCCCGCTCGGCGCCCAGGTTGCGGTCGGAGAGGATCAGGATCGTGACCCCGTCGTTGACCCAGTCCGAGGCCTCCTGGCAGATCTCCTCGAGGCGGGCCTCCATGCCCTCCGGGCCCTGCGCCACCGGCCAGGTGATGTCCACGGTCCGGGCCTCGAACACCTGGTGGTCCACCTGGCGCAGCTTCTCGAGCTCGAAGTTGCGCAGGATGGGCTGGGACATCACGAGCTGATGGCAGTGGTCGGGGGTCTCGCCGAGCAGGTTGATCTCCGGGCCCACGCAGGCCTGGAGGCTCATCACGATCGATTCGCGGATGGGATCGATGGCAGGGTTGGTCACCTGCGCGAAGAGCTGCTTGAAGTAGTTGAAGAGTGGCGGCCGCCGGTCTGAGAGGACCGCCAGGGCCGTGTCGTTGCCCATCGAGCCGGTGGGCTCGGCGGACGAGCGCACCATCGGCGCGAGCAGCACGCCCAGGTCCTCCTCGCTCCACCCGAAAGCCAGCTGCTTGGCACGCAGGGGCTCCACCCGAGGAACGCGCGGGCTGCGGTCCTCGATGTCCTCGATCTTCACGGCCCGCTCGGAGCGCCACTTGCCATACGGGCGCCGGGCAGCCAACCCCGCCTTGAGCTCGGCGTCTCCGACCACCCTGCCCCCCTCGACGTCGACGAACAGGAGCTTGCCGGGATGCAGCCGGCCTCTGGCGATCACGTCGGCCTCGTCCACCCTGAGCACACCGGTCTCAGAGGCGAAGACCACCCAGCCGTCACGGGTCTCGAGCCAGCGCCCCGGGCGAAGCCCGTTGCGATCGAGCGTGGCACCGACCGAGCGGCCGTCGGTGAAGGCCACCGCCGCGGGGCCGTCCCACGGCTCGATCAGCGAGTCGTGGTAGGCGAAGAAGTCGCGCACCTCCTCGGAGAGCTCCCGCCGGCCCTGATAGGCCTCCGGGATCAGCATCGACATGGCGTGCGGCAGCGAGCGCCCCGAGAGCAGGAGCAGCTCGAGCATGGCATCGAGCGACGCCGAGTCCGAGAGCTCCCCGTTGAGGATCGGCAGCAGCTTCTTGATGTCATCGCCGAAGAGCGGCGAGCCGAGCTGCTCCTCGCGGGCGCGCATCCAGTTGCGGTTGCCGCGCACGGTGTTGATCTCGCCGTTGTGGGCGGTCATCCGGTAGGGGTGGGCCAGCTCCCAGCTCGGGAAGGTGTTGGTGGAAAAGCGCGAGTGCACCACTGCCAGGCTGCTTTCCAGACGGGGGTCGCGCAGGTCGGAGAAGAAGCGTGGTAGCTGCGGCGCGGTCAGCATGCCCTT
>JACCUO010000257.1 GCA_013811765.1 Thermoleophilaceae bacterium
GCGCCGAGCTCCCCCTCCTTCTTGAGCTCCCGCAGCTCGTGCATCACCTCGCGCCGGATGTTGCGGATGGCCACCCGGCCGTGGTGCTCGGCGATGCTGTGCAGGACCTTGACCAGCTCCTTGCGGCGCTCCTCGGTGAGCTCGGGGATGGTGAGCCTGATCAGGTTGCCGTCGTTGGAGGGCGTCAGTCCGACGTCCGACTCGAGGATCGCCTTCTCGATGGCCCTGATGGACGACTTGTCGTAAGGGGTGATGGTGAGGAGCCGAGCCTCCGTCGCGGAGATGCTCGACAGCTGCTTGAGCGGCGTGGCGGTGCCGTAGTAGTCGACCTCGATGCGGTTAAGCAGCTGCGGTGAGGCGCGGCCGGTGCGAATGGTCCCGAACTCGCCGCGCGTGGCCTCGACCGACTTCGCCATCCGCTCGTCCGCGTCGGACAGGAACTCGTTGATCAGCTCGTTATCCACGATTTCCGCCCGGCAAGGTCATCCATCGGTCGACACCACCGTCCCAACTCGCTCGCCGCACACTATGCGATCTATGTTGCGCTCGTCGTCCATGTTGAACACGTGGATGGGCAGGCGATTGTCCATGCAGAGCGACAGCGCGGTCACGTCCATCACCTGGAGCTGCTGCTCGATCGCCTCGCGATGGCTGATCTCGGGAATGAACCTCGCGTCGGGGTCCTTGCGCGGGTCCGCGGAGTAGACCCCCGCCACGCCGTTCTTGGCCATAAGGATCGCCTCCGCATGGATCTCCAGTGCCCTGAGGGCCGCCGCGGTGTCCGTGGTGAAGAACGGGTTTCCGGTGCCCGCTGCGAATATCACGATGCGCCCGCGCTCGAGGTGGCGCATGGCGCGCCGGCGGATATAGGGCTCCGCGACCTCGGAGATCTGGATCGCGGAGAGCACCCGCGTGACCGCTCCCTGGTGCTCGAGGGCGTCCTGGAGCGCGAGCGCGTTGAGGACCGTGGCGAGCATGCCCATGTAGTCCCCGGTCGCGCGGTCCATCCCGCTGGCGGCGGCGGAGAGGCCGCGGTAGATGTTGCCCCCTCCGACGACCACGGACGTCTCCACCCCGCGGTCGGCGACCCGCTTCACCTGGGCGGCGATAGCGGCGATCCGGTCGGGATCCGCTCCGTACTCGAGGCCGCCCATGAGTGCCTCGCCCGACAGCTTGAGGAGAACGCGGCTGAACGCCGCCTGCCCCTCGAGAGGCGGCGTCGCTGCATCGTCGCCCACGACTAGTCCCCGATCGCGAAGCGGGCGAAGCGCCTGACGACCACGTTCTCACCCGTGCTCGCCGACAGCGCGGCGCGCAGCTCCTCGATCGTCTTGCTCTCGTGCTTTTCGGTGTTGACGTGCGTCTGGCTCAGCAGCACGATCTCCTCGAGCCACTTCCTCATGCGTCCCTCGGCGATCTTCTCCTGGACGGCCTCGGGCTTGCCCTCGCCGGCCGCCTGATCGCGAAAGACGCGCCGCTCGGCCTCGCGAAGCTCGTCGGGCACGTCCTGCTCGCTCACGTAGAGAGGGGCCGCGGCGGCCACGTGGGAGGCCACCTCGCGGGCAAACGCGGCAAAGTCCTCGTTGCGGGCCACGAAGTCGGTCTCGCAGTTCACCTCCACCATCGCGCCCACCTTGCCGTTGTGGTGGACGTAGCTGGTCACGATCCCCTCGCTCGCGGCTCGCTCCCCGCGCTTGGCGGCCTTGGCCTGTCCCTTCACGCGCAGCAGCTCGATCGCCTTGTCCATGTCGCCCCCGGCCTCGGTGAGGGCGGCCTTGCAGTCCATCATCCCGGCGCCGGTACGCTCGCGCAGCTCCTTCACGTCCTTTGCCGGGACGTCGGGGCTCATGACGGGCTCTCCTCGTCCGGGTCGAACGTGCGGCGCTCGGTGGTGGGAACCGGCTCCGCCGGCGCCTCCGGGGCGGTTGGGGACGGCCCCCCGGCTGCCTCTTCGGCCTCCTTGCGGGCCAGCTCCTCGGCCTCCCGGCGCTCGGCCTCCTCCTTCTCGCGCTGGGCGCGCTCCTCTGTTGCCTTGCGGGCGTGCTCCTCGGCCTCCCTGCGCGCGGCCTCCTCCTCGTCGCGGAAGCGCGTGTGCTCCTCGCCCACCACACCGGCGATCGCCTCCACGATCAGCTTGCATGAGCGGATCGCGTCGTCGTTGCCGGGGATCATGTAGCTCACCGGGTCGGGGTCGCAGTTGGTGTCCACCAGGCCGATGATCGGTATCCGCAGCCGCTGGGCCTCGTTGATCGCGATCAGCTCGGTCTTCATGTCGACCACGAACATGGCGTCCGGGGGGCGCTGCATGTCCCGCACCCCTCCGAGGTTGGTCTCGAGCTTGTCTCGCTCGTTGGTGGCCCCGATCCGCTCACGCGTGGGAAGCAGCTCGAGCGTGCCGTCCTGCGTCCACTCCGTGAGCTCGTGGAGACGCTTTATCCGCTTCGAGATCGTCTGGAAGTTGGTCAGCAGGCCGCCGAGCCAGCGCTGGTTCACGTAGGGCATCTTGGCGGCCGTGGCCGCCTCGGCGATGGTGTCGCGCGCCTGCTTCTTGGTGCCGACGAACAACACCGTGCCTCCGCGCCCGGCGACGTTAGAGGCGAACTCTTGCGCCCGCGCGAGCAGCACCTCGGTCTTCTGTAGATCGATGATGTGGATGCCGCTGCGCTCGCCGAAGATAAAGCGGCGCATCTTCGGGTTCCAGCGGCGGGTCTGGTGGCCGAAATGGACCCCAGCCTCCAGCAACTCCTTCAGCGTTACCTGAGCCAAGCCGTACTCCCTCGTTGTCCTTGTCAGTGGTGCTCGTCCCCACCGGCGGTGCGCGGACCCGGGCTCCGATTTGCGATGCCCGGGCAGGTCCACGCCGGCCCGGCGAGGGTCGGTTGAATGGGTTTGCGACTCGCAGCATACGGGCTGGACCAGGCGATCTGCGCCAGGCCCGCCGAAAGCGCGCAAGGTTTTCCGCCGTTCTGCGTTACAGGGAGTGTCGGCCGGCCTCCCTTCCCCTACCTCCGGTGGTCCGGCCCGGCAGAGAACGAGCGAGGCGGCTAGGACGGCCGCCTCGTTTTCGTCAAAAACTCGGGGTACGAAAAGTTGGGGTACAAAAAACGAGGCGACCCGAGGGTCGCCTCGTTTAGTTCCTGCCCCCGTCTGGCCCGTCGGGAGCCGGATCCCGCCTGGCCGCCACGAGGCTTCGAAGCAGCTCGGTGGGCACTTCGGACTCGCAGGTCTTCAGTTCCCGGCTGACCGGGTGGCTAAACACCAATTTCCGGCTGTGGAGGAACTGCCGCGTCAACCCGAGCGCCCGGCCACT